>DAOWCM010000183.1 GCA_030639555.1 Candidatus Eiseniibacteriota bacterium
CTCTTACGCCCGCCTACAGGCCGGCCCTGTCGGCCGTATACCTGCGGGGCGTCGATTTCGTCCAGCACTTCTTCTGGAAGTACGCGGACCCCGAGCCGTTCGGCGGCGTTCCCAAAGAGGACATCTCGGCCTACGGGGAGGTGATCGACAACTACTACATCTATACTGACACGCTCCTCGGCCGGCTTCTCGAGGCCCTGGGCGACGACATCAACATCATCGTGGTCTCCGATCACGGCTTCAAGCCGCGGCGGGACCTGGATCCGGACAGACCCCAGCTGACCGGCACGCACGACGTCGCCGGAGTCATCATTGCGTCCGGCCCCGCGTTCCGAGCCGCGGGATGGATCGAGGGGGCCACGATATTCGATATTGCGCCCACGGCGCTCGCGGTCATGGGGCTGCCCGTGGGGGAAGACATGGACGGCAGGGTGCTGACGGAGATCATCCGGCAGGAGCACATGGCCGTCCATCCGCTGTCGTTCGTCCCTTCATACGAGCCCACCGTCGGGAAGGAGAGGGGAGAGGTCGGGTCGACGATGGACGACTCGATCAGGGAACAGCTCAAGTCGCTGGGCTACATCGAGTAGCCCGCTGGACTTGAGCGGCACGCTCGTTCTTGCGGGGAGGGCCGTTGGGGGGCATCAAGAGACTCCAGACGCTGCTTGCCAGACACGCATCTTCCACGCCCACGCGTGTCGGACGAGTTCTCGCCGTGGTTCTTCTCGGCGCCGGGCTCCAGATTGTCACGCAGGCTCTGCTCGCCCGCTCGCTTCCCAAGACACAGGTGGGACTGATATCGCTCCTTCTGGGCGCGCTTCCGATCCTGTCCACGCTCTCCATGGCCGGTCAGAGCGCGTCTGCCGTCCGCTTCCTCTCGAGAACAGAGTCCGGCACCTACGATACCGTCGCGCACGTGCGCCGCGTTCTCGCTCTCGTGCTGCCTCTCGGGGTAGTGGCAGGCCTGGCCGGCGCCGGGTTCTACGAGCTGGGTTGGGGCCTCGCTCTGGTGCTTGTGGCCCTGGTGGTCTCTCAGAACACAGCGCTGACTGTGAGCTCGGTCATGCGAGCGGAGCACCGCTACGAACTCGCGATGACGACAGTGCGCTTTCCCGCGATGGCGGCCGCCGTCGTGCTGGTCGTGCTACGGCTCTTCGACGCAATGACCTACACGAGCGCCCTCGTTACGCTCGGTGCCACTTTCGGGCTGTCCGGGCTCCTGATCGCCGTCCGCGGAACCCGGACGAGCGGCACGGGCGGGAAGCCGGTGCCCCGGTCCGTGCTGCGCGAGGGCGTGTTCTTTCTTGGCCTGAATCTCTCCTTCGCGATCATGGTGTCCGTCGACAAGCTCGTCATCGGGAAGATGCTCCCTTACGCGCACCTGGCGGTCTACGCGTCGATCTTCGCGGTCATGAGGGGATTCGACTTCCTCTTCTACTCGATCACCTACGTCCTCATGCCGCGGGTCAACGTGCTCAGGAAGCTCGAGCTTCGGAAGTACAACCTCCTCATTGCGGCGCTGGCCGGTTTCCTCACTTTGGGATACCTCCTACTTGGGGACGACGTCGTGAGCTTCCTCTACGCCGGGCACTATGACGAGGGAGCCTACCTCATACTGCCTTTCGCCTTGTCTGGCATCGCCAAGCTGTTCTACTCTGTTCCGTCCAGCGTGATAGGTGGACGTCTGCCCCGATCGGCGCTCAAGCAGTTCCTGTGGTTCAATCTGGGCGCCGTGGTGGTGAACATCGTTCTGGACATCATAATGATCAAGGCGATGGGGCTCATGGGGGCGGCGATCGCCACGGCAGTGGCGTGGGGGCTAAGGCTCGCGGGGGGGTACGTCATCCTTGCGCGAAACCGGTCGCTCCTCGCGGCGCCGACTGAAGAGACGCTCGAGGTGTAGCTCGCCTCGCCCAGAGACGGCACGCCGCGCACTTCCGCTGAAGTTGAGCGCCGTGGGAGGACGGACCCCCGGGGCAGCTGAAGGAACCAGCAGAGGAGAGTAACGCCATGAAGGCCAGGAAGCGACACAGCGAAGAGCGCGGGGTTCGCGCACCGACAGGCGCCGAAGCGCCGCCTCTCTTCGGAAGCCACGCGACCCTGATCTCGGTCCTGCTCATAGTGGCAGCAGGCCTGATCTACTTCTGGCGAGTGGTTTTCCTCGGTGAGATCCTGACGGGCGGCGATGTCCTGGCGGGAGCGGCCATCTTCGAGGACTACGCGGTGAAGCAGATCGCGGCGGGGCACCTGCCGCTCTGGAACCCCTACATCTTCTCGGGCATGCCGTTCTTCGACAGTATGAGCTGGAGCGCGTTCGTCTACCCAAGCTATTGGCTCAAGTTCGCGGTGGAGAAGATCCCGGGCGTCGAGCTGCCCAGGCTTTTCTTCCTCTTTCTGCACTACGAACTGGCCGCGCTCGGGACTTTTTTCTACCTGCGCTCCCGGAAGATCGGGCACGGCGGCGCCGTCGTCGCGGGCATCGCGTTCATGCTGTCGCCGCACCTGGTAGGCCTCGCGACTATCGGTCACGGAGGGAAGATCCTCGCGACCGCGTACCTCCCGCTCGTCCTGATGGCCGCGCACAAGCTGATGGAGTCGGCACAGAGGCGGTGGATCGCAATCCTCGGCCTCGTTGGCGGGCTGCAGTTCCTCGCGCGCCACGTGCAGATAAGCTACTACACCTGGCTGGCGGTCCTGGTCCTCGTGATCTACTACCTCGTCAGTCGCCGGCGGGCCGGCGAACCCTGGAAGGCGCTGGGAGCGAGTGCAGGGTCCGTGGCGATCGGGGGCGTTCTGTCGGCCATGCTGGGTGCCGTCCTCCTTCTGCCCCTCATGAGCTACTCGGAGTTCTCGACCCGCGCGGCCGAGGCGGGCGGGATGGGCTTCGAGAACGCGGTGATGTGGTCGCTGCATCCCAAGGAACTCCTGACGTTCCTGGTCCCGTCGTTCTTCGGCCTGGCGAACGAAACCTACTGGGGAACCATGCCGTTCCAGCAGGTCTCTCACTACGTCGGCTACGTGGTCCTCTGTCTGGCCGCCGTTGGGGTAATCCGCAGGAAGGAAAGGAGTGTCGGTTTCCTTCTGGTCCTGGTGGCCGTCGGGATCTTCATGGCGTTCGGGCGGCACATCGAACCGGTCTACAGGGTCATATACGAGTTCCTGCCAGGCTTCCGACGATTCAGGGTGCCTGCCATGTCGCTGACGCTCGCACAGTTCTCGCTGGCGGCCCTCGCGGGCTACGGCGCGTCGGTGCTGCTCGGGCAGACCGGTCGGCGCAAGAAGAGCATGGTGCGATGGGCCATCGGCTGTGCCGCGGTCGGAGGCATCGTGGCACTGATCGTAATGGCGTCGAGAGGCGCGATGGGGTCCGCGGCGACCACGGCTCTCATGATCAAGCACGCCGGCGCACCGCCGGCCGCGCTCCGCGATCTGGGGACGCGCGCCGCCACCATGGCGTTCCGGGACGCGGGAATTCTGCTCGCCTTCGCCGCTGCGTCGGGGGTGGCCGTGTTCGTCGCGGGCACACGCAAGCTCCAGCGGCTGCTCGTCTTCGCGCTGCTCCTCGGACTGGTGGTCTGGGACGTAGGCGTGGTCGATGCGCGGTTCATGCACTCGGAGAAGATGAGGCCGCTCGACTCGTACTACCCCGAGACGCCCGCGATATCCTTCCTGAAGCGGCAGGAGGGCGTGTTCAGGATCGCGCCCGTCGACCGTGGGTTCTCATCGAACGCCTGGATGTACCATCGGATCGAGACGATCGGGGGCTACCACCCCGCCAAGCTGGCGGTCACGGACGACCTCCTGAACAAGCTGGGTATCGGCAACCTGAAGCTGCTGGCCCTTCTCAACGTCAGATACATCGTGGGGCCGGAGGAACTCAATCACGAAGCGTTCGTGTCGGTGGCGCCCGGGGTCCACGAGAATCTCGCGGCATTCCCGAGGGTCTTTCTGGTTGGTTCGGTCAAGCAGGTGTCACGCGAGAAGATGGTACTGGCAGAACTGGGAATCGACAGCTTCAACCCGGCGCAGACCGCGATCCTGATGGAGGAGCTGCCCGGGCCAGTGCTTGGCACGGAGGGGAGCACCGCCGAACTCGTCTCCTACGAACCGCACGAGATCCGTGTGCGCGCCAGTATCCGCCAACCTTGTCTGCTCGTCTTTTCGGAGGTATACTATCCACCGGGCTGGGAGGCGTCGGTTGACGGCGCTGAGACGATCATCTATCGAACCGACTACGCTCTGAGATCCGTGTATCTTACGCCCGGTGAGCACACCGTAGTGATGAGTTACGCCCCGTCCCTGCTGCGGCGCGGGCTCCTCGTCAGCCTCCTTGCGGCCGCGGCTCTGGTGGGGCTTCTGGTGTGGCCGGTCGGCGGCCGGAATAGGGGAACCCCTGCATGAAGATCATGGTGGTAGTGCCCACCTACAACGAGCGG
Organism: Candidatus Eiseniibacteriota bacterium; assembly: GCA_030639555.1. GTDB lineage: Bacteria > Joyebacterota > Joyebacteria > Joyebacterales > Joyebacteraceae > JALGZG01. Next base: position 4,437 of record DAOWCM010000183.1, read on the forward strand.
GCGAACCTCGCGGAGCTGATCCCCCGCGTTCTCGCGCAGCTTCCCGATATCGAGCTTCTTGTGGTCGACGACGGTTCGCCGGACGGCACCGGCGAGTACGCGGACTCGGTCGCGGCCGAGAACGCGCGCGTCCACGTGCTGCACCGGCCGGGCAAGATGGGTCTGGGCTCCGCGTACGTCTATGGCTTCACGCACGCCCTGACCACGGACGCCGAGCTGATTATCCAGATGGATGCCGACTTCTCACACAACCCCGACGAGATCCCCAACCTCGTCGAGCAGGCGCGCGAGTACGACCTCGTTCTGGGCTCGCCGTACATCCCCGGCGACAATGTCCTCAACCCGCCGCCCCGGAGGCTGTTCCTGAGTTACTTTGCCAATGTGTACCCGCC
>DAOWCM010000360.1 GCA_030639555.1 Candidatus Eiseniibacteriota bacterium
AGCTCGGGTCGGGCGTGCGGAGCGGCGCGCCTCCCCCACCCGTGGTCACGTGCCGCACCCCGTTGACCACCGCTCTGGCGTAGTAGTGATTGTGTCCTCCGAAGACAATCGGCACGCCGTACTGCTCGCACAGGGGCTGGAGGTAGGTCTGGACCGGTATCTCGTTGCTGTGGCCTCCCGCAGACCACCCGGGCTCGTGCAGGTCCATGAACTTCCAGGGCTTCGAGCTGGCCGCGAGGTCGTCCTCTATCCACGTGAGTTGGGCAGAGCCCGTGCTGTAGCTCGTGTACTGGTCAACCACGACGATGTGCGCCGGGCCGTAGTCGTAGGACCAGTAACGGCCTCCGACGAACGGATAGGGGAAGTACTTCTGAAACAACACCCCGCTTTCCTCGTGATTGCCCATGCACGACAGATACGCGACGTCACGAAGCAGCGTCTGGATCCCAGTGTAGGCGGGGTCGAAGAACTCATTGTCCCAGTGGGCCTCGAGGTCGCCGTCAGTCACGAGGTCTCCGACCACGAGGGCGAACGTCTGGTAGTCCGGGTCCGACGTGAAGGTCGAGATCATCGCGTTGGCAACGGTGTTGTGGACGGCCGGGTAGGTTCTGGTGTCCCCGTACGCCAGGAACTTCAGCTGCGTGGCGTCGTCGGGCAGCGCGGCGTGGAACAAGCCGGTGTGCATGTCACCACCCACGGTGACCCGGTAGTAGTAGAGCGTGCCCGGAGTGAGACCGGTGATGGTATGCGTGTGCTGGTGGTCGGTCCCGTACTCCGTTGTGGCGGCATTTCCAAGCGAATAGGACGTGTCCGTCCCCCACTCGATGGTGCAGCCGCTCGTCGAGTCCAGCTGCCAGTGAACGTCCATCTCGGTGTTGACGCCCGAGTAGATGAGATACGGCGCCTTTCTGGTGGACGGAGGCCTGTCGATCCAGCGCTGCGCCTCGAGGGCCGCGCGGCCCTGCGTCGACGCGATCGGCACGTCGGTCGATTCCGTCAACGCCCAGGCGGTGCCGGACATTGCCAGCAACGCGACAATGCACGACAGGAGCCCCCACGCCCGATTACTTCTCATGATGTTGCGGTCCATGGCGTCCCCCTGATGTACGACGTACGAGCAGGGCCCGCTCCACGCGAGCCAGTATCATCGGTGACAGATCATCAGGATCTTCTCATGTTACCCCAGATGCGTCTGTCAGTCAAGGTCTGTGCGGTTTGTCAGCGAGTCGGAGACAGGCGGGCATTGGACCACTGCGGCCCGAGCCTACTGCAGGTACCCCAGGCTCCTGAGCCGCCTGATGCTCTCCTCCGTCTGCGAGGAATCGAACGCCGAGGGCAGCGGCTGGGCCGAGTCCGTCCAGGCCTCGAGCCTCGCCCGCATGTCGGCTGCCAATCTGAGCGTTTCGTCCGTCGGCGCTTCGAGCAGATTCGTCGTCTCACGAGGGTCCCCGACGACGTCGTAGAGTTCCCGGGTGCCCAGATACGGGGTCCACACGTACTTGTGGCGCCCGTCGCGGATGCACCGGGCCTTCCGGATGTTCGTCCACCTGGGATCCGTCTCGGCCTGCGAGCGAGGCTTGGTGGCCTCGCCGAAGCGGACCCTCGGAGCGATGCCCTCCCCCACGCTCCTGAGGGGCACCGACTCCCCGTCCACGCCTGCCGGCAACTCCAGATCCAGGAGGTCCAGAATTGTGGGCAGCACGTCGATGCCGGCGACGAGCTCGTCCACGCGAGTGCCCCCCAGCTCGCCCCCGGGAAGTCTCATGGCGCAGACGGCATGCATGGTCGCCTGGTAGACCGTGCGACCGTGGTCGAACTCCTCGCCGTGTTCCCAAAGGCACTCGCCGTGATCGGTCGTTACGACGACGAGGGTCTCATCCAGTAGGCCCCTCCTGGCGAGATCATCGAGCAGACGCGCCACTTGATGGTCGGTGTATGACACCTCGGAAGCGTACTGCATCGCGAGTCTCCGGATGCCCCGTTCCTTCTGCTCGGGCGAGAAGCCCTCATAGCGCTTGATGGCCTCGGCCGGGTATAGCCCGTGGGTTCCCTGAGGGTCGTACGCCGTGTCAAAGGGCGCAGGCGCTGAGTAGGGCGCATGAGGGTCGAAGTAGTGGGCGAAGAGGAACAACCGGTCAGGCACACCGGCTTCGTCCAGATACGCGAGCGCCGCGTCGGTCACCTGCTCAGCAAGACGCTGGTTCTGGTCGGCGCCGTCGTCGCCGACGTAGATGTCGAAATCCTGGTCGTAGTGGTCGAAGCCCTGAGCGAAGCCGAAACGCGCGTCCAGAGCAAAGGAACCCGCGAAGCCTGCTGTGTGGAAGCCGGCCTCCTGCAGCGTCTCGGCCAGCATCTCGTTCGCTTCGTTGATCGTGAACCCGTTCCGCGGCGTACCGTGATGGTGAGGGTACTTCCCGGTGAAGAGCGTGGCGTGCGAAGCAAGCGTGGTCGGGACAACCGTCATGTAGTCCGTGAAGACGATCGCCTCGCGGGCGAACGCGTCCAGACCCGGCGTTCTGACGTGCTCGCTGCCGAGAAACCCGAAGTGGTCGGCCCGGGCCGTATCGATCGAGATGACGACCACGTGCCTCGGAACACCGGGGTCCAGAGAGGGACCGGAACACGCTCCCAGCACCAGCGCGGCCCCCACACACCCGATCGCGGCACGGACCCATCCCCTGGCACGAGA
>DAOWCM010000061.1 GCA_030639555.1 Candidatus Eiseniibacteriota bacterium
TACGCCGGCGCGAATCGCCCCACACACGCCGACGCAATCAGGTGTCGTCATGCTGTCGAGGAAGGAGCGCCCCGCCTCCTTCAGTTTGCGCATACCCACTCACATGGGGATGTGCTGAGCCGTGAACGCTGATCCCATGTGGTTGTTCGCGCCCACGGCGTGTGGAACGTCATCGAGCGCCGCGTCGATTCGCCGCACCAGCTGCTCTCTGGTGTGGTCGTTCATCAGTGCGCCCTCTCCCGGATCGACCTCCGGGTAGCCGCGCGGCTCCATCGGGATATGGACGATCACCTCCTTGCCGGCACGGTGAGCAGCGTGGGCTATATCCGTTGTGTGCGGACAGAGGGGAAGCACTGAGATAGTGATGGGAAAGTCCAGGTTCATGATGCCCATGACCGTTTCGGACCCGCTGTGGCCGAAGTCGTCGATGACTATCGCAATCCTCGGAGACGATGTTGCGCCGGCGAGGCCGTCCCTTTCGTCCGCCCCGGCGGACTCCTTGAGCGTCAGACGGTGGGTCTCGATATCACCGTACCCGATCCACATGACGAGCGTTCTCAGCTCACGGTAGTCCGGGCCCTCATCGGCCCCGCGAATGACGCGTCCCCCCGCTCTGCGAACGGCACGGGTGATGGCGAGATTGCACTCGTAGATGCTGATGTCGTAGGGAATCCGGCCGTTCTTCTCGACGTGCGTCCAGGTGTACCGCCCGTTCTTCCTGTCCTCGCGCTCGCTCGTCACTCCCGAGACGCCGAGCTTCACCAGTTCGCCGTCGATGGCCCGCTCCAACTCCGTCACGATACCGGTCAGATCCCCCGGCCCCCGCAACTTCGTCACGAAGGAACCGAGCTTCCCGCTGGATATGAGTTCGTACCCGCCAAGGATGAGGACGAGAGCCGCCGCGATGGTCACGGCCGCTATTCTGATGAGTGAGAAGGTCCTGGCTCGCGCTGCGTCCCGCGCCTTGCGCGACCTGCCCCTTGGCATGTGAGAGCACCTCCCGGGAAAGAAGCGAGGTAGAACACCGCTCTGGATTCTATGGGCTGCAGCTGGTGCAGTCAAGAACGCCGCCGACCCCAGTCACCGAGGAGCGCCGGCGGGGTCGTCGCAAGGACGATCGCGTTGCTGGTGGCGATGCCCGCGCCAGCGGCCCGGGAACGACATGAACACCGCTGCGCGCAGAAAGAAGGGGGCGACCGGAAGGTCGCCCCCTGATATCGTTCCGCGAGAAGAATCGCTACTGCATGTAGAGGCTCTTGAGCTCACTGAGCGAGACGCGCTCGACGTTCGGGTCGTGTCTCGCGTCCCCGCCACTCCGACTCGTCTCACCGAGGTCGTACCAGAAGTTGATCTCGCGCAGTAGTTCGTCGTTGGGGCCCCACTGGTCTATGTCGACGCGCATGTGGAACTCAGATGGCGCCGTCGCCAGGTAAGTGAGGTCTCCGTAGAGATTCACGCGAAGGTCCACATCGACGATGCAGATCCAGGTGTCGTCCAGGGGGTCCCCCGGAACACCCTCGTCGTGCACAATACTGGTGATGGTCAGGGTGAGCGTGATGCTCGCAACGTCCGAGTCGTGCGCGAACATGTTCTGATGCATCTCCTGCTCGTCGGGCTTCCACCATATGGGGGGAATCTCGAGCTCGGGGTCGTTCACGTCGTCCTCGTTCGGGTAGAACTCGAAATCCTCGGACAGGCAGTCGAGGTACTCGCCGGCGTCCATCCAGATGTACGCCGTCCTGAGATTGTGGAGGACATCCTCCGGCGTGAGCCGGTCGCGGAAGTCTGGAGGATCGATCTCCACCGGATCCCCGTCATCCGGATTGAAGGGGTTCCAGCAGCCACCCAAGCTCAAAACAAACACGGCGAGCAGCACGGATACCGCCAGCCTCCTGATGGGAAACCTCATCATGTGACAGCACCTCCCGTTGTTTCCCCACTCACACAAGTAGTGATTATATCAAGAACCTGGGCCCAAGTCAAGTGGGCCGTGGGGCTTCTCCCCGCGCCGCAGGACAGATAGAAGCCGTAATCGCCGCGCCCGTGTGCAGTTTCCAACCCTGAGACAGCTTGCAAGCAGCGTACCTGAATCCCGCCCGTGGCTCTCGTGGCCCCCGCTAGCGGTAGTCTCCCCTCAAAACTCCCCAGGTCGCGCTTCCACCGGGATCGGCCGGCCTGCGGTCGACCCACTCGAAGATGGACCAGAGCTGGGTCTCATCACGCCTCATCCAGAATGTCACCCGACCGCGATAGGTCACAGACTCACCGGGTTGGTGGTCGCCGGATTGCCAGACGATGGTCAGTTCGTAGTCGTCACGGCGGTAGGTCTCGTCCTCGTTCTCGTCCGGACCCTCCACCATGGAGAACACGACGTCGATGCCCACGGCCGAATCCAGAAACACCCCGTCGATATACGTGGCCTCTTCGTCCCTGAACCAGTTGGCGTAGCGGTCATATCCCTCCTGCCCGGCGTCCAGGGAGTCCTGGGGGTCGACGTGAAATCTGAAGCTATCAGTGAAGCAGTCCATGTAGTTCGAGATGCCCTCACCGGCCAGGGCTGCCGCGAGGTTCTCAAGCACCTTGTCGGTATCCGTCGGGGTGACCCACGGGATATCGGGGCCCTCGTCCGGCGGCCCGTCCGCGTCGCGCGGGCTGAAAATGCAGCCCGGCGCGGCAACGAGAAGCACGCCGGCGGCGAGCCAGGCAAGCGCCGCTCGCGCCCACGCCGCCGCTCGCGCCCGCGTCCATGATGCGCCGGACATCTCTCTCAGAAGGTCCGACTCAGATCGGCCGAGATGTTCCATACTTCGCGCTGCCTTTCACTGATGCTCGTGGCGTTACGATGAGTCCTGGCGACGCTGATCTTCAGGTCCGTCCCGTCAGGCAACGAGTACTCCGTGCTCGCCTTTCCGACGATGCTCGTGTCGAACCTGTCCCACACCGCTATCTTGTCGCCGTCCTCATCGATCCTCCACTTGTCTTGGACGCCCAGATTCTGCCTTACTTCAATCGTTATCAGGTCGGCTATCTTGTAGCCGAGAGTGATGCCGAGCTTCTGGTCTACGCGTTCGCTGTTCCTCCCGTAGCCCTCGACGCCCTGTTCATTCTCGGTGTAGGAACCCTCGTCCTGCACGCGCCAGGTGTGCTCCAGCCCCAGCTCGAGCGGGTCGAAGGGTTTCCAATTGAGACCCGTTGTGATGGACATGTTCCGGATGAGAAAGTTCGCGTTGGTGTCGTAGTGATAGAACGTGTAGTCCGCCGAGAGCTGATACCTCTGGCTGGCTCCGAAGCGGGGACTGAACGATTTGCGGATAAATGGCTCGATCGCGAACTTCTGTGTCGTCTTGTTGTCCCCGGTTCGTGAGCGCCTGATGTAGATGAGCTGGTCGTTTCTGATCTTGATCACCAGCCCGGTCGTGATGTCCTTCATCATCCTGTAGTTCACAGTGAGCGTTGCCTCTCTGTCGAAGAGGTCCCGGTCCTTGTCGTTGGCCTCTATGTCGTCGTAGTGGACCGACAGGAGGCTCATTCTCCCGCGCAGCGAGACGTCGAGCCCCTCTTTGAATGTGTGCGCCACGCTCGCCGACAGAGTGTTGGTGTAGTTGTCGCCCGTCCGTACGTCGAAGTAGTCGTTCCTCTTCCGGTCGGAGCCCAGATTCGCCTTGAACGACGTCTTGCCGAGATCGTAGGTGATGCGCGCCTCGACGCCGCGCGTTGCGATATCGTTGTTCCTCGAAGGCTCGACGCTGTAGTACTGCTGTTTGCGCGAGTAGTTGAATGAGAACTCCGCACCGAGACCCTCGAGCAGCTGGAGATCCGCCGTCACGCCCGTGGATTCATTCTCCTGCTCTTTGTGCTCGGTCTGTTCCTGTTTCGGGTACTGCTGTGTTCCTGCGGACCTCCGCATGTCCACGGCGAAGCGGTGCATCTGCCAGTCGTAGTCGATGTGGCCGGACAGGTCGTGGTTTGTTGACTCGTCTTTACTCCGCAGATTGCCCTGCTCCGAGTCGAGTAGCGAGTGATTCCCCGTGTACGAGAACGACGTGCTCAGATGCTCGATCGGCGAATAGCCCAGCTTGCCGGTAATGCCCTGTGTACCGCCCTTGCTCCTGACATCAGTGTACCTGTTCTTCTCGATTCCCGCGGTCGCGCCCAGCGACGCGTCGAGGCCCTGCATGTAGACCTTGTGATATGACATGGAGAGCTTGACCGACTCCTTCTCTCGCGCGCTCCTGGTCTCGTTTGCCTTACCCTCGTTTTGCACGTCGACGTGCTTGTTCCTGCGGAATTTCAGGCCGGTGGTGATCGCGCCGCTCACGCGCGCGTCGAGGCCGGCTGTCCAGGTTTCCTGCCGATTGAGACGGTTGGACGCATCGTTTGTGCGCGTGTTGATGTTCGCGGTGGAGACGAAGGAGATCTTCTGGCTGACGGGGTAGTTCATTGTGAAGCCGTGGGTCCACGAGGCAACGTCCTGGTCGCGCTTGTGCTCGAGACGGTAGCTGGGGTGGAACTCCCGGCGCCACACGTATCCTTCGGGCAGTTCCCCATCCCCTCTCTGTTGGCCGGGGGGCTCGTTCTGAAAGTCCGGACGGTCGGTGGTGTCCTCATCGCTCTCGCCGTCTTCCCCCTCGGCAGCCTGCCCCTCGCCGTCTTCACCCTCGCCAGCCTGCCCCTCGCCGTCTTCACTCTCGCCAGCCTGCCCCTCGCCGTCGACCTGCCCCTGTTCCTCTCCATCGTCCTCCTCGTCGTCCGCCACGGCGGGCGCGACGGCGAGAAGCACGGCCAAGAGGACCGCAAGCAGCAGGAGATATCGCAGGAGCGTGCGCGACACGATTCGATCTTCCTCCGCTGAGCGTGGGCACCATGATGTGTCGGCGCCAGCGTTGTGCGTTCGGACACGCGGCCTACACGCGCGCCCCACCTTGGCCGTCGCCCACGAGCGCGCAGGCCAGATCATCGAACTCCTCCACCGACAGCGTCTCACCTCGACGGGACAGGGCAATACCCGTCACCTCCTCGAGTTCAGACGCGGTCTTCCCCCGTTCACTCATCATCACCCGCAGCGACTGGCGGAGCATCTTCCGTCGCTTACCGAACGCTGCGTGAACGACGGCCTCGAACGTGTCCGGGTCGCTCCGGCGGCCAAGGTCACGCTCGAACACGATCTCGATGACACCTGAGTCCACCTTCGGCCGAGGATAGAAGCAGGTTCGCTTCACCGTGAAGAGCCGTCGGACACGGGCGTGGTATCGCATAACGACCGACAGCCCCGAGTAGTCACTCTCCCCGGGCTCGGACGCGATTCGCGCGCCCACTTCCGACTGGATCATCAAGAGGCACCGGGCGACGTGGTCTCGCTCGTCCGTGAGCCGGCGGACGAGTGGGCTCGTAATATTGTACGGGATGTTGCCCACGACCACGAGCTTGTCGACGCCATGGTGTTCTGCTACCTCCGCGAAACCCAGATCCAGAATGTCGCCGACGACGAGCGTTATGTCCTCGCGTTCGCCGTACTCGGCCCTGAAAGCACCGGCTATACCTGCGTCAATCTCCACTGCAACCACATGACGGGCCGCCTGCGCAAGCGCAAATGTCAGGGCTCCGAACCCGGGACCTATCTCCACAACCACATCGTCGGGTGAAAGCCCCACCGCGGACACGACTTTCCTTATCACGTTCGCGTCGGAAAGGAAGTTCTGGCCCCTCTGCCTGGACGGCGCCAGCCCATACTTCCCCAGCATCGCCGCCGGCGGTGTGGGGCTCATCGCGCCCGATTCACTCGGCCGATTGCCGGGTCCTCCGCCACGGCTGCCGTCTTCGCTCATCAACGCACCCTCAACGGAACCCCCAGGTCGTCTGCGACCCGGCGTGCGGCCTCGATATCGATCTCGGGGACATCGACAACACTGACGCTCACATCAAGGCCGGCCTTCACGCTCTCACCCACAAAGGCGAGTACGTGCTCGTAGGCCTTGCCACCGAAGCGCGAGCGGCAGATGCGGTCGTAGGTCTCGGCGTCCTGGGCATTCAGACTGACGGACACGGCGTCGACGACGTTCGCCAGCTCGGGCGCGATGTTTCTGTTCCAGAGAAGACTGCCCTGACCGTTCGTGTCCACGCGAACGCGCGCGCCCTGCGCTTTCAGCCTCCGTCCCACCTCCAGAATGACGTCGAGCCTGATCGTGGGCTCGCCGTACCCGCAGAACACTATCTCGCGATATCGGCCGGGGTCGCCGATCGCGGCCATCACTTCATCGACGGTGGGCTCCGTCCTGAGCTTGAGGTTGTAGCCCCACAGCGTGTCGGTCTGGTTCCGTATGCAGAAGCAGCAGTTGTTCGTGCACCGGTTGGTAATGTTGAGATAGAGATTGCCCCACATCTCGTAGGCAATCGACGGCTCGCCCACGGCCGGGAAGCCGAAGAGCCGCGCGCTGTTCCCGGTCGTCGCGCGCGCCAGGTCCTCGACAGACATGCCACGGATCTCGGCTATCCGCTCGGCCACCAAGGCGACGTAGGAAGGCTCGTTGCGTCCGCCGCGGTGGGGTTCGGGTGTGAGCCACGGCGCGTCCGTCTCGAGAAGGAGTCGGTTGAGTGGGACCGCCTCCGCGACCTGGGCCAAGCGGCCTCTCGAGGAGTACGTGACCGGCCCTCCGATTCCGATGTGGAAGCCGCGTTCCACGACGCGCTCCGCGTATCCGGCGTCGCCGGGGAAGCAGTGCATCACCCCGCCGACCTCGCTCGCGCCCTCGTCATCGATGATGGCGAGAACATCATCGAGCGCGTCTCTGTTGTGAATGATCAGTGGGAGATTGAGTTCCCGAGCAAGTTCTATCTGCCTGCGAAACGCCCGCTTCTGCTCGTCTCTCGGGGAGAGGTCACGGTAGTAGTCCAGCCCGGTCTCACCGATGGCGATGACCGTCGGATGCGATGCAAGTTTCGACAGGTGCGCCAGGAGGTCGGCGTCCAGATCCGACGCGCTGTGAGGGTGCAGGCCCACCGACGCCCGCACGAACTCGTGCTCCTCCGCGAGCTCGATGGACGCGCGGCTGGTCGCAAGGTCGAAGCCCACGTTGACCATGAACCCGACTCCGGCGTCCAGGGCTCGGGCGATGACTTGCGGCCTGTCTTTGCGGTAGGCCTTGAGATCGAGGTGGACGTGTGTGTCCGTCAGGAGCGGAGACTTCGGCTCGCTGTCGGCGCCGATACGCTCGCTCCGCAGCACTAGCTCACCCTAGTTCCCGGGGGCAGTTCCTTGTCTGGACCAACAAGAGAAATGCCGCCGTCCCCAACGGCCGCGAGCAGCATGGCCTGGGACTCGATGCCGCGTATCTTGGCAGGTTCGAGGTTCGCCACAACGACGACCGTTTTGCCGACCAGTTCCTCCGCGGTGTAGCTTTCCGCGATCCCGGCAACCATCTGCCGCTGGTCCCCGTCACCGAGGTCAACGGTCATGCGGATAAGCTTGGTCGTTCCATCCACCTTCGCGGCGTCCATTATGCGCGCCAGTCGGAGATCCAGTTCCTTGAATCGTTCAAAGGACAGCATCTTCTGGTCGCCCTCCTCCTCGGTAGCTTCGGTTTCTGCGGTGTCTGTCTTTGGGGTGCTTGTCGTGACGGTTCCCGTCCCGGGAATCTGCGCGTCTCCGGACGATTCACCGCCGCCCGCGCTGTCGAACCTTTGCGCCAGTTCCTCATCAGAGTATTTCGGGAAGACCGCCGCGGGTTTGCTTATCTCGATCCTGCCCGGCCAGCCGGCGCCCCAGCGCAGGAGGTCCCTGAGCGATGCCTCCCCGGGGGTGAGCGTGAGCCCGAGCGACTTCAGTATCTCCTCGCTCTTGCCCGGGATGACCGGCCACGCGAGCACCGCGACCTGCCGTATCGCCTCGAGCACGGAGAAGAGAACACCGGGGACGCGCTCTGGATTCTCCTTCGCCAGAACCCACGGTTTCTCTTCCTCTATGAATGCGTTCGCTCTTCTGACCAGCTCCCAGATGGCAGCCAGCGCCGTCTGGGGCGCGTAGCCGTGCATCGCCTCGATGACCGCCCCGCGTGTCGTCTCGGCCAGCGTCACGAGTCCGCCGGCCGCGGCGGCGTCTCGTGCGGCCTCGTGCGAGATCGTCCCGTCGAGGAACTTCCCCACCATCGCTGTCGCCCTGGACACGAGGTTCCCGAGGTCGTTCGCCAGCTCGGAGTCGTAGCGCGTGCGGAAGTGCTCCCACGTGAAGTCCACATCGCGCCCGTAGGTGCCCTCCCGCATGAGGAAGTACCTGAGAGCCGAGGGGCCGAAGACGTCCGCCGCCTCCAGCGGGTCCACGACCACGCCGCGGCTCTTCGACAGCTTCTGGCCCTTGAAATAGACGAAGCCGTGTCCGTAGATGGTCTTCGGGAGCGGGATGCCCGCGCTCATCAGCATCGCCGGCCAGATGACGCAGTGGAAGCGCGTGACGTCCTTCCCGATCACGTGCACGTCGGCTGGCCACCACTTCTCGAACCGCTCGTCGTCGTAGCCGTAGCCGGCGCCCGTCGCGTAGTTCGTGAGCGCATCCACCCAGACGTATATGACCTGAGACTCGTCCTGCGGAAACGGGACGCCCCAATCCGTGCCGGCGCGCGTGACGCTGGTATCCTCGAGGCCGCCCTTTATCAGCTGGACGATCTCATTCTTGCGCGACTCCGGCTGAATGAACTCCGGGTTCCGCTCGATGTGCTCGAGCAGCCGGTCGGCATAGCTCGAGAGGCGGAAGAAATAATTCTCCTCTTTGATCCACTCAGGCTTGGTCCCGTGCGTCGGGCAGTTGCCGTCCTCGAGGTCCTTCTCCTGGAGAAAGGCCTCGCAGGACTCGCAGTAGTAGCCCTCGTAGTGCCCCTGATAGATGTCGTCCTTGATGGCATCGAAGAGCTTCGTCAGACCCACGACGTGATCGTGTTCGGTCGTCCGGATGAACCGGTCGAAGCTGATCTCGAGCTTCTCCCACACCCGTCGGAACACGATTTCCATCTCGTCGCAGTACGCGAGCGGTTCGATACCCTTCGCCTTCGCAGAGCGCAGCACGTTCAGGCTGTGCTCGTCCGAACCCATCTGGAAGTAGACGTCGTACCCCGCGAGCCTCCGGAAGCGGGCGAACACATCCGCGGAGATTTTCTCGTAGGCCGTTCCTATGTGCGGAGGGCTATTGACGTAGTCGATGGCCGTCGTGATGTAGTACTTACCCAGCATTCTTCCCCTCTTTGTCCTCGCGCTTCTGCGGCTCGTCCCGCTCTTCCGGCTTCTTCTCGCCGTCCCCACTTTCGATGTCTCTCCAGTAATCGTCCAGCGCCGACCGCGCCTCGTCGTCGCCGACGTCGGTGATGCGCCCCTTCTTGAAGTCCTCGATCGCCACGACCGTGGTCGAGCCCTCTTTGTCGGAGAGGGTCACGCGGCCGTAGAAAATGTCGACCGCGACGACTTTGCCCTTACCCCTGCCCTCACCCATCTCGATCCTGGTCCCCAGCTTGGGGTACTCTTTGCTCGCTTCCTTGTAGAAGTCCCTCTCGTACCTGAGACAGCACATTAACCTGCCGCAGCCGCCAGAGATCTTCGGAGACCCCGGTGCAAGGTGCTGTTCCTTCACCATCTTGAGCGTCACGGGATCGAAGTCGTTGATGACACCTCGGCAGCAGTAGTAGCGCCCGCAGCGACCGTACCCGCCGAGCCGGCGGGCCTCGTCACGGACACCGATCTGACGCATCTCGATTCGCGATTTGAAGATGGAAGCTAAATCGCGCACGAGCTTCCTGAAGTCGACCCGTCGGTCCGACGTGAAGTAGAAGCGGATCTTGTTCGAGTCGAACTGCCACTCGACGTCGACCAGTTTCATCGGCAGCCCCTGCTTGGCGATGCACTGCTGGCAGGTTCTGTGCGCCTCTGTCTCCTTCTCGCGCAGGGATCGCATTGTCGCGATGTCCTTGCTTGTTGCGCGACGCA
>DAOWCM010000118.1 GCA_030639555.1 Candidatus Eiseniibacteriota bacterium
CTACTCGGAGCCGTTCTGGAGCTACGCGCCCGGGAAGTACGATATACAGATCCGCGTGCTGCCGGAGTATCAGAAAAGGGGCATAGGCGGGACGCTCTACGACTACATCATGGACCGCCTGAACGAGCAGCCGCACAAGCTTGTGAACCTCCACTCGGACGCGCGCGAGGACCAGCCGCACTCGGTGAGGTTCCTCACGAAGCGCGGGTTCGAGCAGAAGCAACGGCAGCAGGTCTCGCGGCTGGACGTCGCGGCCTTCGATGCCTCGCTCTACGCGGACGGCCTGGCGCGGTTCGAGGAGTCCGGCCTTGTGCTGAAGACGCTTGACCAGTACAAGCAGGAGGACCCGGAGGCGATGCGCAAGACCCACGAGAAGTTCTGGGAGTTCTTCCAGGACGCGCCGTTCTTTGAGGAACTGACCGAGGTTCCGCTGCAGCAGTTCGAAAAGCACATGAGTGGGCCCCAGAAGCTGGATGGCGGCTTCCTCATCGCCTTCGACGGCGACGTCATCGTGGGCTTGACCAGTCTCTGGAAGCGACTCGGCGAGCCGGGCTCTCTGAACACGGGTCTCACGGGGGTCGCGCGGAGTCATCGGCGCAGGGGCATCGCGACCGCCCTCAAAGTCCGCGCCATCGAGCTCGCGAAGAGCATCGATGCGAGGGTGATACAGACAGACAACGAGGAGAAGAACCCGATGTACGACCTGAACGTGCAGCTGGGCTTCAAGCCGACGCCGGCGTGGCTGCTGTTCCAGAAGCTCCTGAAGGAGGAGGGCGGTGCAGCCGGCACGCAGGGTTGATTCTCCAGCACAGTCTCTGATCGGAAACGACCATGCTCAACATACGACCGTTCAACTGGAGCGACGAGGACTACGGCATCGTCATCGACATCGCCAACGCCGTCTTCCCCGACGAGCTGGACCTCCCGGAGCTTCTCAAGCACCGGGACAACGCCCGCGACCAGAAGTACATGCTGGAGCGTGTCATCCTGGAGGTAGACGGCAAGCCCGTCGGCTCGTGCTCGTTCGGCGAGTCGATGTGGACGCCGATGCCCGGCAAGTTCTGGGTCTATGTGCAGGTTCATCCCGACCACCAGCGCAAGGGGTACGGGAAGGCGGTCTACGACCACGTCGTGGGCGTGCTCTCAGAGAAGAAACCGACCATCCTCGACTCGTGGACGCGCGAGGACAAGACCGACGCGATCAGCTTCCTCACGCAGCGCGGCTACGAGCAGGTGATGCGGGGGCAGAACTCGCGGCTGACGCTCGCCGCGTTCGACCCGTCAGGATTTGCCGACGTCGTAGAGCGCGTGAGTGAGTCGAGCATCCGCATCGTGACGCTCGCCGAGCTCAGGGAGAAGGACCCCGAGTGGCGCAAGAAGCTCTACGAGCTGGACTGGCTGCTCTCGCTCGACGTGCCCGAGATCGACGAACCGAAGAAACGCGAGTTCGAGGTCTACTGCCGGCAGACGTTCGACAAACCAACGTTCTTCCCGGAGGCGTTTTTCGTCGCGCTCGACGGCGACGAGTACGTAGGCGTCAGCATGCTGGAACTCAACTTGGCCGACCCAACCAAGCTGCAGACCGACCTCACGGGCGTCGTTCGGAGCCACCGACGCAGGGGCATCGCGACCGCGCTCAAGGTCCGTTCGCTCTCGAAGGCGAAGACGACCGAGGCGCAGTACGTCGATACGGACAACGAGGAGAAGAACCCGATGTACACCCTGAACGTCAAGCTGGGGTTCAAGCCGACGCCGGGGTGGCTGCACATGCGGAAGACAATGGGCGCCGCCGCCGGGGAGACCAGTTGACACTGCGCGTAAGACCGATGAACGAGTCGGACGCCGACTACGAGGTCACGGCCGCCATCTGGACGGCCAACTGGCCGGAGTACCCGAAGACCGCCGAGATGTACCGCTACGCCGCGGAGACTCGCGATCCCATGAGTCCCTTCGGGCGACTCGTCGCGGAGGACGACGGCGACGTCGTGGCGACGGGTTACTTCCGTGAGGAGGCGGACTCGGCGGCGACGGGCAAGTTCCTGGTCTACGTGCAGGTGCGCCCAGACCGCCAGGGCGAGGGGATAGGGCGCTGTCTCTTCGACGGCATACTCGGGCATCTGGATGCGCATGAGCCGAAGATCCTCCAGTCGTTCACGCGCGAGGACCATGAGGTCGGCACCGCCTTCCTCGAGAAGCGGGGATTCCGGATCTCAATGAAGGAGCAGGACTCGGAGCTCGACCTCACCTCGTTCGAGCCGGCGACGTTCGCGGGCGTCGTGAAGAAGGTCCGCGAATCGGGCATCGAGATCGTACCTGCTTCCGAGCTTTTGAAGCGCGACCCCGACTGGATGCGAAAGACGTGGGAGCTGCACGGTGAGATCATCCCCGATGTGCCGGACGACGACGTGCTCACAAACGAGCCGTTCTCCGAGTTCGAGAGGAGCTTCAAGCATCCGGACTTCATCCCTGAGGGCTACTTCCTTGCGCTGGACGGTGGCCGCTACGTCGGGATGAGCAGCGTCTGGGACAGGCGCGTCAAGAAGGGCGAGTTCTACACGAGACTCACCGGCGTCGTGCGGAGCCACCGTAGGCGCGGCATAGCGACCGCGCTCAAGGTGCGCGCCCACGAGTTTGCGAAGGAATGGGGCGCGAAGGTGATCGTCACCGACAACGAGGAGAACAACCCGATGTACGATCTGAACGTGCAGCTCGGGTTCGTTCCGACCAAGGCCTGGCTTCAGTTCAGGAAGGAGCTGGGTGCGGCTGACAAGGCCGTCGCCGGCACGGACTAGCCCGGCTCCGCAACCGACGAATACCACAGGCTCGCCGCGTGTAGCTGGAGCGTGGCGCAAGAGGACCTGACAATGACAATCAAGATACGACCGTTCGCAGGTTCCGACGAGCAGTACCGAGCCTGCGTGGACATAGCGAACGCCAACTGGCCGGATGAGCTGTCCGCGCCGGAGAGCTGGCAGCACCGGGACAAGCACCGGAACCCGAAGTACCTGTTCAGGCGTGTGGTGGGGGAGGTAGACGGGAAGATCGTGGCGTTCTCGAGCTGCGGCGAAAGCGAGTGGGCCTTCGTTCCGGGCAAGTACTTCGTCGGCGTCGAGGTACATCCCGACCGCCAGCGCAGAGGATACGGCACGGCGATGTACGACCACGTGGTCGCCGGCCTCGCCGCGCTCGACCCGCTCTTCTTCACCGCCGACACGCGCGAGGACAAGCCGGACTTCATCCGCTTCCTCACGAAGCGCGGGTTCGTGCGTCAGATGCGCTACCCGGTGTCGCACCTGAATCCTCAGGCGTTCGGGTTCGCGAAGTTCGAGGGTGTCGAGGAGCACGTGAGGGAGCAAGGTATCGAGATAGTCAACGTCCCGGACCTTCCCGCACGCGACCCGGACTGGAAGCGGAGTTGGTACGAACTCGAGAACGAGTGCTGGATGGACGTGCCGCTGCCGGAGCCGCCGACCAAGGTGAGCTTCGAGCAGTTCGCGTCGCGATTCGATTCGCCCAATTACGATGCGAACGCGCACTTCATCGCCATCGACGGCGGCAAGTACGTGGGCCTGACCGGGTTCTGGACGTCGCAGGTGGAGAAACACAAGCTCTTCACGGGCCTCACCGGTGTTATCAGAAGTCACAGGCGGAAGGGTGTCGCCACCGCGCTCAAGGTCAGCGGCGTCAGATTCGCCCGCGAGTACGGCGCGACGATAATCGAGACCGACAACGAGGAGAACAACCCGATGTTCGGTCTGAACCTGCAGCTCGGCTTCGAGGCTCGGCCCGCGTGGCTCGATTTCAGGAAGGTGTTGAGAGAGCCGCGCGAGGGGGAGAATGTCCCCGAGGTCAAGACCGGGTCGAACGAGTGAACATGCGCGGAACTAGCGAATCCGCGCCGAACGAGTAAACCCACGGGGCCGGGTGGAGGTCTGATGTAGGCGAAGGTCTGACGTGCCGGCGCACGCCGGCGTCTGACGAACGAGGCTCGGAGGTTCGAACATGCCGTACAAGGAGGGACAAGTGAACATGGACAAGCACGTGACACTGCTTGGTGTACTCTTCATCGCTTACCACGTTCTGGGGCTCGTAGTGGGCTTCATCATCATGGGTGTCCTGTCGAGCGTCGGGTGCCTCACGGGCGACCCGACGGCCATGACTATTCTGACGGCCGTAGGCATTGGCCTCGGCACGTTCCTGATCGTGCTGTCGGTCCCGGGGCTCATCGCGGGCATCGCGCTCCTGATGCGCAGACGGTGGGCGAGGATCCTCGCGCTGATCGTCGGGGCCTTCGATCTCATCGACATACCCTTCGGAACGGCGCTTGGCATCTACTCGTTCTGGGTCCTGCTGCATGACGACACGATCCGCGTCTTTGACGCGAACAGGACGCCGGTTGCGACAGTCGAGTCCGAGTAGCCGCCAGACCGGACGGCCGCAGCCATCACACGGCGGAGGACACCATGGCCCTGACGTTTCACCCGTCGAGGGAAGCCATTGAGCTTGCCCTCGAGAAGATGAAGGATGACGGGCTCGTTCATCCCGACGCGGCGTTCAACGAGGACGCACCCGACGGGCTGCGCAGAGAGGTCGCGCATCGCGACCCCTACTTCGCGTACAGGCTCGGGCGGACCTCGCTTGAGACCGGGATCGTTGACTCGGCACTCGAGCTCCTGAAGAGGGAGGGTCACGTGCCGGTCTCGGCCGACTACGACCGGCTTGCGGTTGATGCGCATCGCGCCCGGCTCAAGGACAAGTTCGAGGGGTCGTGGACCAGCTTGAGCCCGACGATGGAGCGGCTGATGTACATGCTGACGAGCGTGAGGCGGCCCGCGCATCTTCTCGAGCTCGGCAGCTTCTGGGGCTACACGCTCGGCTGGTTCGCGGGGCCGTGCATCGGTCCCAACAGGGCCTACGCCGCGGAGCGGATCATCGGCATCGACGTGGACGCCGACATGGTCAAGAAGGCTCGCGCCAACTTCAAGAAGCTCGAGAACGTATCGGAGGTCGAGCTCATCGCAGAGGACGCGCGAACCGCGCTCGACCACATCGAGGGCCCGTTCGATTTCGTCTACATAGAGGCCAAGTACGAGAACAGGGCTATCGCCGAGGCTGAAGCCGCCGGCGAGACATCCGAGCTTGGTCCGGTGAGCGGTCTCTATCTCATCCTACTGAAGCAGATCTACGACCGCCTGCCAGAGGGCGCCTGGGTCATGGCCCACGACAACCTCGACTGGACCGCGAGGAAACAGCTCGCCCCCTACGTGGCATTCGTGCGAGACAAGGCCCACTTCAGAGAGAGCATCTGCTTCGACATCGACGATTGTGGGATGGAGCTGTCGATCAGGTAGTGTCCCCAACGTCTGCTCCAGGCAGGAAGGGCCCTTTCGAGGGCCCTTTTCCATGTTCAACCGTCCCTTTCCGGAGCGAGTCAAAGATTGCGGTGAAAGGAGACCGGACTCATGAGATTCGGAACGAGAATGATAGGTCTGCGAAGGCGACTGGGAGCGTTCGTCTTCACGGCGCTGGCGCTGCTGCTGCTCACCTGTGTGAACTAGAACGGCCTACCACACCAGCAGGTTGCACGTACCGGTGCCCGCCACTCAGGACTGGCGGGCGCCTGTGTTTGCGAAGAGGAGGGAGACATGAGGTCCGGCAAGCGGATGATGTCGCTCAGACGGCGTCTGGGGCTTCTGGCGTTCCTGACGCTGTTCGTTCTTCTGGTAGCGGCGCCGTGCTCCGCACAGCGGCGCATGGCCGTCGGGCAGGACGACTCCATGCCCGCGAGCACCGAGTTCAAGGCGGCCGCGGTCGACTCGGTCAGCTGGGCTCTCAACAAGACCTACGTCTTCGAGGACGTAGCGAAGGAGATGGAGAAGCACATTCGCCGCAAGCTCAAGAAGGGCGACTACGACGATCTCGAGACCGTGCAGGAGTTTGCTCGGCAGCTGACGGAGGACATGCGCGAGATCAGCAGTGACCGGCACCTCGGCGTGCAGTTCATGAGCGACGAGCTCCTGGAGGAGCACCAGCAGGGCGACGAGGACCCCGATGTCGCGCATCAGCTGGCCTTCGAGCGAGGCAGGAAGCGCAACTTCGAGTTCAAGAAACTGGAGATCCTCGACGGCAACGTCGGCTACCTCAAGCTCAACGGTTTCAACGACACGTCGCTCTCGGGACCGACCGCCATCGCGGCCATGAACTTCCTGGGCTACACCGATGCGCTCATTATCGACCTGACTGAGAACGGCGGCGGCAGCCCGTCCCTCATTCAGACCATCATGGCCTACCTTCTCGATGGCTCGACGCACCTGAACAGCTTCTATATCCGCGACGGCGATTCCCTCCAGCAATTCTGGTCGGCGCCCTACGTGCCGGGGCCAAAGATGGTGGACACAGAACTCTACGTCCTCACGAGCAGTCACACGTTCTCGGCCGCCGAGGAGTTCACCTATAACGTCAAGAACCTGGAGCGCGGCACCATCGTAGGGGAGACAACCGGCGGCGGCGCCCATCCGGTCACGTCGTATCTCTTCCCGAGCCTCAACATGGGAATGCGCGTGTCGTTCGGCCGGGCCATCAATCCCGTCTCGGGCACGAACTGGGAAGGGACGGGTGTCGCGCCCGACATCGAGGTTCCTGCCGACCAGGCGTTCGACGCGGCGTATCTCGACGCGTTGGGCAAGCTCCGCGAGCGTGACATGAGCGACGAGGAGGCCTTCGTGCTCGA
>DAOWCM010000428.1 GCA_030639555.1 Candidatus Eiseniibacteriota bacterium
ACCATCTACGACCTCTCCCGGGAGAGCTTCGCAGACAGCTTCCTCTACTCGGAGATACCCCTCAGGGAGTTCATCGACATGTATGCCGGCGCCAGGAGGCTTGTTGACCCCGAGCTGACATGGTTCGCACACGCCCCGGATGGAAGCGCGGCGGGCTTCCTCTTCGTCCTTCCGGACAAGCTTCGGGCAGTCGCGGCGATGCGCGGACGGCGCGACGCGCTGGCTCTTCTCAGGTTCGCCCTGGCCAGGGGGAAGGCTGACGCGTTCAACATCAAGACTGCGGGGGTCGCACGGGCGCACCGCCGCATGGGGCTCTTCGCCGCGCTCACGTTCTGCGCATGTGGGGCGGCGGTGAGGAAGGGCTACAGGGTCGTGAACCTCTGTCTGATCAAGGAAGGCAACCCCTCGGGCGCTCTGGCTGATTCCCTGGCGAAGGTGCTCAGGCGATATGTTCTGTACAAGTACACGGGATAGCCCACCGCGGGGCGTCTCACACCCGCCGGACACGGACGAACGGCGATGACAGCGGACAGGAACTCCAACGTCGTCTCGGCATTTCGAGAGACAGTGGCCCGCGTCCCCGAGCGCGAGGCGCTCATCATCGACTGCGGCGGCCGCACGGAGACCGTGACATTCGCGGAGCTCTGGGACCGCGCGGACCGCATCTCGGTCGGGCTTCTCCGCGCCGGGTTCAAGCCGGGCGAGCGCGCGATCCTCATGGTGCCGCTCTCGGTTGACCTCTACGCAGTGCTGATAGGAGTCCTGAAGATGGGCGGCGTTGCGGTGTTCGTGAGCCCGTGGCTCAGCCCCGGGCACATGGTGTCGAGCGCTGACTTCGCTGCGCCTGACATCTACATCGGGAGCCCGAAGAGCCAGCTGCTGCGCTTCAGACACGCGCGCCTGAGGGAGATTCCGCTCTCCGTCACCACGGGCGGTCGGCTGTGGCGTGTTCCCGCCGGCCTCTCCCTTCGGGAGATAGAGTCCACCCCAGGCGACGGGAGGGTCTACGCGGTGGAGGCGTCCGATGCAGCACTGATCAGCTTCACGAGCGGATCGAGCGACGCCCCGAAAGCCGCCAACAGGACGCACGACGTACTGACAGGCCAGCAGCTGGCGCTCGCGGAGGAGTTTCCGCTTCGCGACGACGACGTGGACATGACGATGTTCCCAGTCTTCGCGCTGAACAACCTCGCCAACGGCGTCACTTCCGTCGTGCCTCAGATGAGCTTCCGTGACGCGGCGCGTGTCGATGCCGCGGCGGCGACCGCTCTGATGCTCAAACACGGTGTCACGACGTGCGCGGCCTCACCCCCCATCATCGACGGACTCGCGGCGCACCTCGAGGCGCATCCGGGGACCCGAACCAAGCTCCGCCGCGTCCTGAGCGGCGGCGCGCCCGTGTTCGACACGCAGCTCTCCACGTGGCGGAGAGCGTTCGCGTGCGACGAAGTAGTCGTGGCCTACGGCTCGACCGAGGCGGAGCCGGTGGCCCACATCAGTGCCGCGGAGCGGCTCGACGCCCGGAGCGACGTCCGTCCACGAGGCCCCGGCATCTGTATGGGGCGCCCTGTGGGACGGGTCAGGACGAAGCTCATCCGCATCCACGACGGACCCGTGGCGCTCGAAGGTGGAGACTGGTCGTCCTGGGAGATCCCCCGGGGCGACATAGGCGAACTCGTGGTCGCGGGAAGCCACGTCTGCAGGGATTACTATCGGAACCCCGCTGCCACTGCCGAGACCAAGATCGCGGACGCGGACGGTACGGTGTGGCACCGCATGGGCGACACGGGGTATTTCGACGGTGAGGGCAGGTTCTGGCTGGCCGGGCGGGTGCATTCGACGATCCACCGTGGGGGGGAGACGGTCCACCCGCAGCTCGTCGAGCAGGCCGCTCTCGGTGACGGCACTGCCGTGAGGCGCGCCGCCGCCGTCGGCGTGCCGGACGGGAAGCTCGGCGAGAGGGTCGTTCTCGTGCTCGAGGCCGGGCGCGCGGAG
>DAOWCM010000368.1 GCA_030639555.1 Candidatus Eiseniibacteriota bacterium
AAGAGCGTCCGGTCAAAGATGATAGGCACGAACAGGCAGGGGAACGAGTAGGGAACAGGCGTCAGGAACGTCAACCGCAAACGAAACGAGCCGCCTCGAAGTGAGGCGGCTCGTCTTCTCGTCACGCGTGCTTGTGTTACGTTCCGATGACCTCTTCGCCCAGGGCCTTGAGAAACTCGCCAGGCGTTTCAATGAACTTGTCCCGGCAGCCCTCACTGCAGAAGTAGAAGGTGGCGCCCTCGTACTCGGCCGTCCACTCCGACTCCTCCGTGACCGTCATGCCGCAGACAGGATCGACGAGGGCCGCCTCCTCCATGACCTCTTCGACGGCCTCTTCGATCGTGGTCTCAGCCTGCTCCGCCGGCGTCTCCTGAGCCTGCTGACAGCCCAGGACGCCAAACGCGAGCATCGCGATCGCGATGCAAAGCACCAGAATTCTCACCAGCTCACCCCCCCTTGCGTTTCTGCTGAGCGGGCCTCGTCCGGCACCGCGCGACCGACAGGCCTGGCATCCCCGGAAGCGAACCATGCTCAGCGATTGCCTGTGCCATGCATTCTACGACCTGCGCCCAAAGCTGCCAAGCGGTTTCTTCCGCCGGTGGACGTCACTCCCTAACTCACTATGCTGAAACGGATAAGGCTTGACGACCCAGAGGGCTGGCCGTAAGGTTGCTGAGTGGCTCACGGGGCCTCGGAACGGACCTCGGACCGAGTAGGCCGGCGGATTTGCCGGGCGCCGTGCACGCTGCGCTGAGTCTCCGTCACCGGAGGCACTCAGCCGAGCCTTCTCAACCGGAGCGCCTTCACCTGAGCCCGTGCTTCTCGCGACTGGCCTTACTCACTGGAGACGGACGATGGCTCTCTCCGACAAATGCCGCGAGTTCAACGCCTCGATCGATTCGCTCAAGGCCGCCAACCAGTTCTTCTACCTCCGTCAGGTCGACCCCGCCGCCAGTCCGGTCGTGACGATGAACGGCCGGAAGCTCATCATGCTCGGCTCGAACAACTACCTTGGATTGGCAACTCACCCCAAGGTTGTAGAGGCGACCGTTAAGGCGGTCGAGGAGTACGGCACCGGCGCGTGCAGCTCGCGCGTGCTCACTGGTACCACCAGCCTTCACAACAAGCTCGAGAGGAAGCTCGCGGAGTTCAAGGGTATGGAGGCCGCCGTCGTCTTCAGCACGGGTTTCATGACGATGATGGGGACCATCAGTGCGATGACGGAGGAGGGGGACGTCGTCCTGAGTGACGAGTTCAATCACGCGAGCATCGTCGAGGGCTGCCGGCTGACCGACGCTGAGGTGAGGGTCTACAAGCACAACGACATGGCGAGCCTCGAAGACGAGCTGTCGAAGTGCGGCGCATCGTCCGACAAGCTCATCGTGACCGACGGCGTGTTCAGCATGAAGGGAACCCTCGGAGACATCCCCGGCATCAAGAAGCTCGCCGACCGCTTCGACGCTGCGATCATGGTGGACGACGCGCACGGGACGGGCGCGATAGGCGCCACCGGCCGGGGAACGCTCGAGTACTTCGGCATGGAAGGGCAGGTCGACTTCATATGCGGCACGTTCAGCAAGTCACTGGGCACGACGGGCGGCTTCACGGCATCGACCCAGGAGGTCGTGTCCTACCTCAAGCTCAGGTCTCGGCCGTTCATCTTCTCGGCTAGCCCGCCGCCGTCGTCGATGGCCACGGTGCTCGCGTGCCTGGAGGTCATCGAGGAGGAGCCCGAGCTCATGGACAGGCTCGGGAAGAACACCGACTTCCTGAGGGAGGGGCTCACAGACGCGGGCTTCAGGCTCGAGCCGACCGTTACTCCCATCATCCCCATCCTCATCGGTGACGAGGAGAAGACCTTCCTGATGGCGGGCGGTCTGGAGGACGAAGGGGTGATCGTGAACCCGGTCGTCTCTCCGGCCGTGCGGAAGGAGGGTTCTCTGATACGCGTCAGCGTGATGGCGAGCCTGGGGGACGACGAGCTTGGGACCGCGCTCGACAGATTCAAGCGGGTCGGTGGCAGGCTGGGGCTGATCTGACGCCGCAGGACCGACGAGGGGGCGCCGCGATGACAGAGACCAGGTACCGTCTGCTGAGCTGGGGTTTCCTCAAGTCGTACGTCGTGACGATGCGGCCCTACCTGCTCTTTGTGTCGGGCGCCGCGGGGATGGTCGGGCTCGCGTTCATCGAGAGCCCGCCGCTCTGGCGCGTCGCCCTTGCCTTCGTCCCGCTCTTCTTCTCGTACGGACTGGGGCAGGCGCTGACCGACTGCTTCCAGACCGACACCGACGCCATCTCTGCTCCGTACCGCCCGCTCGTGAGGGGAGTGGTATCGAAGGCGCAGATCTTCTGGGTCAGTCTCGTCGGGCTGACCATCGTCGTCCTCATCCTCGCATACCTGAATCCGTGGATCCTGCCGCTCGGGTTCCTCGCGGTCATAGGCTTGCTGACCTACACGTACTTCAAGCGCAGGTGGTGGGGTGGTCCTCCGTGGAACGCGTGGATCGTCGCCATCCTGCCGATGATGGGCCGGCTCGTCGACAGGGACTAC
>DAOWCM010000107.1 GCA_030639555.1 Candidatus Eiseniibacteriota bacterium
AGGTCGGCGAGGTCAGTGACCCCGTCAAGACCCAGTTCGGCTACCACATCATCAAGGTCGAGGAGAAGAAGACCGAGAACGGGGAACTCCAGGTCCACGCGCGGCACATACTGGTAGAGATAAGGCCCAGCGAGCAAACGCTCGTCGAGCTCGAGAGCGATCTGAGAGAGCTCTCGGGGCTGGCCGAGAAGGACGGGCTCGTCGCCGCCGCAGAAGCACTGGGCTACGACATCAAGGCTACCAGCCCGTTCGTGGACGGGCGCTACATCCCCGGCATCGGTAATCTGAGGCCCGCCGTGAAAATCGCATTCGATAGCGAGGTGGGCACACCCGTCGGTCCGTACGTCACCGCCGATGCGTACTACATGTTCGAGGTCGCGGAGAAGCTGCCGAGCGTGCTTCCGACCTACGACGACCTCGCCCGGGAACTCCAGGGAAAGGACCCCGAGCACCCCGCCGCGACGGCCCTGACTCTGGAGCGTCAGATCGACCGCGCATTGGCCGTCGCCGAGGAGATAGCGGCGGCGGTCCGGTCCGGCCAGCATCTGGAGGAGGCCGCGGCCGCGAGTGGCTACCAGGTCACGCAGTCGCAGCCCTTCTCGAGGAAGGACTACGTGCCGGGTGTAGGCTCCGGCAACGCATTCGTCGGCGCCAGCTTCGGCCTCCGAACGTCACAGACGAGCGACGCCGTTCACGTAGAGGACCCCGATCGCTACTACGTGATCCGCGTTGAGGAGAAAACGGCCGCTAGCCAGCAGGAGTTCGCCGAGCAGGAGGCTTCGCTGCGCGCACAGCTCCTCCAGCGCGAGCAGATGCAGGTGTTCTCAGCGTGGCTGGAAGATCTCATGGCCGGCGCAGAGATCAACGACTACCGCGACTCGTTCTTCTAGAGAAAGCAGCCTGCCGGTAGATGAAGCAGCCCGCGGGCCTTAGGACCGGGTCGGCGTTCAGATAAGATGAGAGACCTGCCACCTTCGGGCGGCAGGTCTCTTTCGTGTGGGACCGGCTTGTTCGGATCGGACTCAAGCGCGACGTCCTCTCCCGCCGGCTCGCTCTGCCTTTCGCGTCAGCCCTCCGCAAGCCAGGAGTGGTCTGCGCCCACGATGATGATGATGTCCACGAGCGGCGTCTCCGGGATCTGCTGGATGACGTTCGGGATGCGGAGCATCCGCGCGACTTCCAGGGCCGCGCCCATGTCGCCCGCGCGGTCCACAACGATCGTCTCCTCGTAGTCGAAGCTGTCAGCGTTCTTGAAGTCCACGACGTCGAAGCCACGATCTCGCAGATAGCGGGTGGTCCTTAGTCCGATGTCCTCGGTCCCGCAGCCGTTCTGCACGAGCACCACGGACTCGACCTCCCTGCTGGGACGCGGAGCGACGAGTCCGTACACCGAGACCGCGACGTAGATGACGGCCGCCAGAAGGACGATCACGCCGACGCTGTAGAGCACCGACGAGGGAGTCGCCTTTCGCGAGCGTCTACCCCCAGACTTCTTCTTGCGCGTGGTCCGCTTCGTCGCCACGCTGCCCCTCCTCTACTTGTCCAGGTGCGCCATCAGACGGCGGTAGGTCTGCTGGAGCGTCTCGGGAAGCACCCGCGTCTCCCCGACCACGGGCATGAAGTTGGTGTCGCCTTCCCAGCGCGGCACGACGTGAACGTGCACGTGTCCGGGAATGCCCGCCCCCGCACAGTGGCCCAGGTTGGCGCCCACGTTCATCCCCTGCGGAGAGAACGCGCGCCCCAGAATACGCTCCGTGTGCGCGATGTTGTCCATGACATCGCAGCGTTCTTCAGCCGTCAGCTCGGTGAAGCTGCCGACGTGTCTGAACGGCGCGATCATCAGGTGACCGTTGTTGTAGGGGTACACGTTCAACATGACGAACGAGAGCGGCGTCCGCAGGAGGATGAGATTGGTTTCGTCGTCGTCCTGCGGAGGCTTCACGCAGAAGATGCATTCCTCGGAGCTTCCCGACATCAGGTACTCCATTCTCCAGGGTGCCCACAGTCTGTTCATCCCTGTCCCCCCACCTCCCCGAGCACCAGGTTGTCGATCAGCCTTGTCTTGCCGAAGAAGGCCGCCAGCACCAGCATGGTCCCCGCGCGGAGTTCGGCAACGTCGTCAAGCGACTTCCAGTCGACCGCCGAAACGTACTGCACCTCCGCGTGAGGCTTCGCCTCGATCATCGCGCGTACTTCCTCCAGCACCTTCGCGGCGTCGGTCTCGCCGGAATCGTACAGAGAGCGGGCGTGCTCGAGTGCCGCGTGCAGCACGGGCGCCTCCGCTCGCTCCTCATCGCTCAGGTAGCCGTTGCGCGAGCTCAGCGCGAGACCGTCAGGCTCACGCACCGTTGGACCGCGGATGACTTGCACATCCATTCCTAGATCCTCGACCATCCGCTCGATGATCGCGGCCTGCTGGCCGTCCTTCTGGCCGAAGACGGACAGGTCAGGGCGAACCACCTCGAAGAGCTTGGCGACGACGGTGCAGACGCCGTCGAAGTGTCCGGGCCGGAACGCGCCGCAGAGCTTCTCGCCGAGCCTCTGCACATGCACGACGGTCGCGAAGCCCTGTGGATACACGTCGGGCGCCTCGGGCGCGAAGACGATGTCGGCGCCGGCGTCCTCGAGCAGCGCGACGTCCCGCTCAAGATCGCGCGGGTACGTGGCGAGGTCCTCGCTCGGACCGAATTGCGTCGGGTTGACGAAGATGCTCACGACGACGCTGTCCGCCAGCTCACGCGCCGTCCGGACCAGCGTCAGGTGCCCCTCGTGAAGGTAGCCCATCGTAGGCACGAGAGCGATAACGCCGCCAGAGGCTCTGAGCGCCCGCGCCCTCTCCTTCATCTCTCCGACCGTGCGGACGATCTCCACTGCAGGCACTCCGATCTGCCCCCGCCGTTCTTTCGCTCAGTAGCTCTCGTCGAGATCGGGATACGCGCCGGACTTGACGTCCTTGACGAACCCACGGGCGGCCTCGGAAACCACCTTGCGCGCGTCCCCGTAGCCGCGCACAAACTTCGGCGCCGGTCCATCCGTGTATCCGATGATGTCGTTGATGACGAGCACCTGGCCATCGCAGTGTGGCCCCGCTCCGATCCCAATAGTCGGAATCGACACCGCCTCTGTTATCTCGCGTCCCAGCTGCCACGGGATGGCCTCGAGCACCATAGAGAAACACCCGACCTGCGCGAGAGCCCGCGCGTCATCGAGCAGTCGCTCACGCGTCTCGTCGTTCTTGCCCTGCACGCGGTAGCCGCCGAGTTCGTGGATTGACTGAGGGGTGAGGCCGATGTGCCCCATCACCGGGATCCCGGCGTCCAGCACGCCCTCGATCTTCTGTACGACCTTCCGCCCGCCCTCGAGCTTGACCGCTCCGGCGCCGCCCTCCTTCACCATCCGGCCCGCGCTCCGGACCGCATCGGCCGCGGAGGCCTGATACGACATGAACGGCATGTCGCCGACGACGAGCGCGGCTGTTCTGGCCCGCGCGACGGCGGCCGTCAGCATCACCATCTCATCGAGGGTCACGGGCAGGGTGTTCTCGTGCCCGAGGACGACCATCGCGGCCGAATCGCCCACCAGGATCATGTCGACTCCCGCGGCGTCGAGCAGCCTCGCGGTCATGAAATCGTAGGCCGTGAGAACGGCGACCTTCTCCCCCGCCTTCTTCATCGCCGCGATCGTTGGCGCGGTGCGCTTCTTGCGTTTCATGTTCTTTCTCTGTCAGTGGTGAGGTGGTTGCCGCGTCAGGACCGCGTGCCGATCGGAACGTAGTAGGCGGTTCCTGTGTCGTGCTCCTCAATCTCGCGTGCGAGTTCCTCGAAATCCGCGGTGCTCTCAACGAAGTTGATATCGTCGGTGTTTACGACGATCAGGGGCGTTTCCTCATAGTGGAAGAAGAAGTAGTTGTACGCCTCGTTCAGCGTTCTGATGTACTCGGTCGACATGTCGCGCTCGAAGTCACGGCCGCGCTTCCGAATGCGCTCCATCAGACTGTCGACGGAGGCCTGAAGGTAGACGACGATGTCCGGCTTCGGCACCTCGCGCTCCAGGAGGTCGGCAAGGCGCTTGTAGAGCGCCAGCTCGTTGTCGTCGAGCGTGATGTTCGCGAAGATGCGATCCTTAGCGAATACGTAGTCGCAGACAACACGCTCCATGAACAGGTCGAACTGCTTGAGTTCCGACTGCTGGCGATGTCGGGACAGCAGGAAGAAGAGCTGCGTCTGGAAGGCATAGCCTCGCATGTCCTGGTAGAACTGCGCGAGAAACGGGTTCTCCTCCACGACCTCGAGTTTGAGGTGCGCGCCCCATTCCTCTGCGAGAAGCATCGCCAGGGTCGTTTTCCCCGCCCCGATGACACCTTCGATGGCCACGTAGTTCTTCTTGGGCACGTTCCCTCCGCTGATGCGGTCGGTGTCCTGCTCCACCCCCTCTAGGCGGGGCTCGGTGGGCCACCGACGCGCCGCACGCTGCCGGCGAGGTCGCCCAGCGCCGCCACACGCTCGTGCACGGTCTCCGTGTCGCCGGGAAAACTGAGGTCCGGCGCCAGCTCCGCGAGCGGGACCAGCACGAACGCCCTCCCCCGCGCGCGCGGATGCGGCAGCGTTAGCTCCTGTGTCTCGATCTCAACGTCGTCGTACAGAAGCAGGTCGAGGTCGAGCGTGCGAGGACCCCACACACTGGTTCTGACCCTGCCGCACGACGCTTCGATCGCGAGGAGCTTCCGCAGGAGCTCGACAGGCCCGATGTCGGTCGACAGCTCCGCCACCGCGTTCAGAAAGCAAGGCTGGCCGGTCACGCCCACGGGCACGGTGTCGTAGACGGACGACACTGCCACGAACTCCGTATCGGGCAGCGCGTCCATCAGCCCGAGCGCACGGCGGACGTACTCCAGCCGGTTGCCCATGTTAGAGCCGATGCCGATCCACGCTCTGGGCACTGCCTGTTCTCCAGTGCGGCGCTTCCACTCCCGCGAGTCCTCACTCCGGCGCGATATTCCCGCCCGCATGCGACCCTACGCCGATTGGACCACCTCTACCTCGACGAAGTCGATCGAGCCGGCGATCGGAACGCTCGGCTTTCGTATCCTGACCACGACCTCGAGCGCTCCGAACTCCTTGAGCACGTCGCGCCCGATCTTGTCGGCCAAGGCCTCGAGCAGGTGGTACTTCTCGTTGACGACCTCAGACTCAACGAGCTGGTAGACCTTCTCGTAGTTGACCGTCTTCTTCATGTCGTCGGAAGCGACGGCCTCGGAGATGTCGGCGATGATGTCGACGTCGATCTCGAACCGCTGCCCCAGCTCGCGCTCGTTCGCTGACGCGCCGTGGTAGCCGTAGAGACTGATGTTCTCGAGCGAGATCCTGTACTCAGCCATAGTCCACGCTCCTGGTTCGTGACATGTGGGTCGGCGCCGAAACCCTACAGCATTCGCTTGATTCTGGCAACCGCCTCGGCAATTCGGTCCTCGGTCGTCGTCAGGGCCATGCGCACGTAGCGGTCGCCCGCCGCTCCGAACCCGACGCCCGGCGTCGTAACGACATGCCCGTCGCGGAGCAGCCGCGCGCAGAACTCCTGCGAGCGCTCTGCCGTCGGTACCCGCGCCCAGATGTAGAACGTCGCTCGCGGCCTTGGCACGTTCCAGCCGGCCTTGTGAAGGCCGTCAACCAGCACGTCTCGCCGGCGACGGTATGTATCGACCAGTTCCTCCAGCCGCTCGTCAGGAAGCGCCAGTGCCGCCTCCCCCGCCCGCTGGATGGCGGTGAAGACGCAGGAATCGACGTTGTCCTTGACGGTGGCCAGCGCCTCGAGCGCCTCTGGATTGCCGATGGCGAATCCCAGCCGCCAGCCGGTCATGTTGAAGGTCTTCGAGAAGGAGTGGAACTCGATCCCCACGTCCTTCGCGCCCTCGGCCTGGAGCAGCGACACACGCGGGCCCTCGTAGATCACCTCGGAGTAGGCCGCGTCGTTCATTACCAGGATGCCGTGTTCGCGCGCGAAGTCGACGGCGGTCTTGAAGAAAGCGATATCCGCCACGGCGCCGGTCGGGTTGTTCGGGTAGTTGAGAAAGAGGAGCTTCGCCCTGTCCAGGTCGCGCGGGGTGAGCCCCGTGAAGCTCGGCAGGAAGTCCTCCTGCTCTTTCAGCTCGATCAGGCGGACCTCGCCGTCCGCGAGCCATGTGGCCGCGGGATAGATGGGAAACGCCGGGTCGGGTATCAGCGCGACGTCACCAGGGTTCATCACGGCCATCGGCAGGTGCCCGATCCCCTCCTTGGTTCCAACGAGCGGGAGAATCTCGCGCTCAGGATCCAGCGAGACGCCGTAGCGGGCCTCGTACCAGCGTGCGATGGCACGCTTGAAGGAGGGGTCGCCGCGCTGAAGCGGATATCGGTGCGTCGCGGGGTCCGTGCAGGCCTCGCGCAGCGCCGATACGATCTCGGGGAACGTCGGCAGGTCGGGGTCCCCGATGCCCAGATCAACGACGTCGGCGCCGGACTCCACAAGTTCGTTCTTGACCCGGTCGATCTCCACAAAGAGATACGGAGGAAGCTTGCCCAACCGCTCCGAACGTCTGATTCGGCTCATCGTTCTGGTTTCCATAAGGGGTTGTCCACAGGGGCTGTGTGTGCATCGAATGCGACGTGAGCGTATCCCGCGAATTCGCGGGGTGTCAAGCGGAAAGGGCCGCGTGGGGCGTCTCGGGGCGCGCAGCGCCCGTGCACCGCGGCGCCCGTGCGCCGCCGCACCCGTGGCCAGACCGCCATACGGGAGCCCGGCCGACAACAAGTGCCGGCCGGGCTATCGAACCACGTCCACCTCAGAGCTGTACGGCTCTACTGGCTATCGAGCTCCAGCTTCGCCCTCAGGAGTTCGGCATCTCCCCCGGCGTCCTCCCTAACCGGAATCGGATACGGGTAGTAGATCCCGGTCATGTGCGTGAACCAGAATCTGTCCTGCGCGTCCTGCCCGTTCACCATTCTCCCAACCAGGTAGTATGTGTAGGTACCCGACGCCGTCACCTCGAAAGTCCTTTGCACAGAGAAGTGCCTGTCGATGTCGGTGGCGGTCGGGTACGACGACGGGATCTCCTCGTCGACCATGCTGAACCAGTAGTCGGTGCCGAAGCTGGATGAACTCGTGGAGTGGCACAGCTCGAGAGCATCCATCGTCCCGTATGTGTGCGATATCTTAACCCGAACGCTGGACGTCACCACGATGTAGCCGGGTCCGGGCACCGTGAGGGTCACCTGTGAGTCGTCGTACTGCGTAGCGCTGCTGCCGATAACCGTCGTCGCGTTGTCATCGTGCGTGTCGATGATGTTCGGCGGACCCCACTCCGC
>DAOWCM010000251.1 GCA_030639555.1 Candidatus Eiseniibacteriota bacterium
GATGGAGAACGACGCGGTCCACCAACCCCAGCTGGCCTCACGCCTGAGTATCCTCGCGCACACCGAGTGGAACGTGCCGATCCAGGCGACCCGGGCGTCGGCGCCCACGAGGTCGACCACCCTATGCTTCATCTCCTCGGCGGCCTTGTTGGTGAACGTCACGGCGAGTATGCGACGCGGGCTCACTCCCAGTTCACGTATCAGGTGCGCGATCCTGTAGGTCAGGACGCGCGTCTTGCCGCTGCCGGCGCCCGCGAGCACGAGCAGCGGCCCATCGCCGTGAGTGACCGCTTCCTGCTGAACGGGATTGAGATCCCTTGCGAGGTCGATTCCCAGAGCTTCCTCCTCCTGCTGGAAGGGGTGTGGACGGGCGCGTTCGTGCGGCCCGGAGCGTCCGGAGGACGGGCGCCTACGAAGGGCCCTTGTCCGACCGCGGATCGCGCGACCGGGCGGCCGCGTGAACTGCCCGCGGCTAGAACTCAGCGCCCAGGGCGAAGTGGGTCACAACGCCGCCCGCGCGTCGAAGGTCGGTCGGCCACGCCCAGTCGAAGCGAATAATGAACATCGAGAGCCGCATTCTGACGCCGACTCCGTGGCTCGCTTTGATGCCCGACAGCCTGGTGCCGGTCGGGCTCCGGATGACACCGCGGAAGTCGTCGTCCCACGCGGCGCCGGCGTCAATGAACGCCACGCCACGCAGGCCCCACAGCGACAGCGGGATGGGCGAAGCGATCTCCAGGTGGTCGATGAAGGGGAAGCGGAACTCGATGGAAGTCAGAGTCAGGTTTCGGCCGTGGAAGATGAAGTCGCCGTACCCCCGAAGGCTGTTGACGCCACCCATGTAGAAACTCTGCGCGTTGCGCGACGAGCTCCTCGCCGCGACGAGCTTGAGCGCAACGCTGTGTCTGACGCCGAGCTTGATGTACCTCCGCACGTCGGCGATGCCGGTCAGGTAGCCGAAACTGCCCCCCGATTCCCAGGCCCGCTGCAGCACGATGGACGACCTGCCGCCGCTAAGAGGGCCGACGGAGCCCCAGAGGGTCGTGTCGTTCACGAAGCGCACGCTCGGAATGATGAGCGACCGCGAGACGCGCTCGTCCGTCAGTTCGACGTACCCTGCGTCGCTTATCTCCGCGAACTGCCTGTCCATAGAGATGGCCGAGATGTCGAACTCCACGCGGCTGAACACGCTGAACGGATACGAGACCCCGGCCGATACGCCGTAGCTTCGCTCGGTGAAGTAGCGCCTCTCGCCCAGATCCTCGCCGAGCCACGTGCGGTCGGAGTGGTAGTAGTCCTTGAAGTTGTGCAGGCCCATCGAGAAGTTGGCCCTGTGCCCCCGGTGCTCGTAGAGCAAGTGGAAGTTGGTGGATTCGAGGCTCGAGAAGAAATTGGTGGCGATGTAGAAGCGGTGGTTGCCGAGCACGTCGCTCACCGCGATCTGCGCCGCGGCGCTGAAACCGTACCCCGACGTGTAGCCGAATCCACCGTTGACCCAGTCGGGCGTGAAGCGGGGCCTGTACCTCTCGACGGCCCCGATCCTACGGACCTCCTCATCCCCCGGCACGGGACCCTCGACCAGTGTCCGTGGATCGCCGTCGGCGCCGACGGCCGCTCGGTAGGCGGCGCTGGCCTTGGCGACCGTGGCGCTGCTGTCAGTGTGCCCGTCGGCCGCGAGCGGAGGGCCCATCACCTGCTCCCGCTCCTCATCAGCCGCGAGCGGAGGGCCCATCACCTGCTCCTGCTCCTCATCGGCCGCGAGCGGAGGGCCCATCACCTGCTCCTGCTCCTCATCAGCCGCGAGCGGAGTGCCCATCACCTGCTCCTGCTGCTCGCCCGCCGGCTCCCCGGACAGCGCGGCCACGGCGGCATCCGCCTCCTCTTCCGCCCCGGCGGGCGGTCTAGCTCCGGCGCCCGCGCGCGTCGCAGGGAACCAGGGCGCGTCGACCACCTCGCCGCGGACGTAGGCGCCGTCGATCCTCGCCTCTCGCTCCCCGCCTGTGATCGCGTCAGCGAAAGCCTCGAGCGGGGCCTTGACCGAGGCGATGTCCCACCCTCCCTCACCGTAGACCCCGAGAGCCATGCGGTCCCCGGCGACCGACCAACTCGGCGAGGACACACCGCCGATGAGATGCGTCACACGCACGCTTGTCGAGTCGCGGAGGTCGGCCAGGTGGAGCTGCGGTGAGCCGCTTGAATCAGACACGTAGGCCAGCCAGGATCCGTCGGGCGACCAGCTCGGCGAGTGCTCGTTCGCGACCGTCGCCACGAGTGTCTCAACGTCTCGCGTGTCGACGTCGATAGCGTACAGATCGTAGCTCCGTCTCAGGTCATCCCGCACCGGAGCGCCGCGGTCCGAGGCGAAAGCTATGAGGCTGCCGTCCGGCGACCAGACGGGCGTCCTCTCGTCAAAGAAGTCGTCGGTCAGCCGGATGAGATTCTCACCATCGACGTCAGTGATGTAGAGGTCGGAAGCTCCGGCGCTCGTGCCCACGAACGCGATGCGCTCGCCGTCCGGAGACCACGAGGGAGTGAACGCGCCGTCCAGGGCAAACCTGAAACTCGCCCGAAGCCTGCCGGTCTCCACGTCGACGATGTGAAGGGCGTCGCTCGCACCGGCCTTGGCGATGAGGCACAGCGCGGTCCCGTCGGGCGACCACGAAGACCCGGGGCGAAGCAGGTGAAGCGTCTCGAAGTCGTCCGAACGTTCGCCCTTGACGGGCCTGCTGAGGACGGTCCCGTCCAGCATGGACGCCACGTAGATGTCCGAGTATCCGCTGCGATCAGTAATGAACGCGACCCTCCGGCCGTCAGGCGAGACCGCGGGACCCAGGTTCAGATAGGAGTTGTCCTTCCTGTGGTCGGTGACAAGCCTCAGAACGTCCTCGCCGCGATCCCTCTCGGACACCTCGGGCCAGTACCTCTCCTTGAGCGAGCGCTCCCATTTCTTCGAGAGCTCGACCGTCGTGAATCCGGTCGCCTCCATCAGGGCGCGCTCGAGGTTGTGAGTCCTCGCGAGGGTCTTGACCGTCTCCTCGATCTTCTCGGGGCCGTACGTGTCCGCGATGAAGCAGAGTGCCGACTGGCCCTCCTTGTACACGAGGTAGCCCCCCCAGAGGTGCTGGAGGGGGATGATGTCATCGGACAGAGTGAGGTCGCGGAGTATCATCTCCGCCTCGGAGTCCCATCCGCGCGAGACGTACTCGGCCAGCCCCTCGACGAACCACAGCGGGACGGGGTTGCTGTAGGCCTGCCGGATGACGGACTCGACGAGCCCGCCGTAGATAATGTCGAACATGAAGACGTGTGTCAGCTCGTGATAGAGGACGTGGCGGAGGTCCTCGTACGAGCCCGTGAATGGAATGACGACTCTGTTCTTGAAGAGCTCCGTGAATCCCCCGACGGTCTCGCCGATGTGAGTGTCGGAGATGTTCGTCTGGCGGAAGTCGTTGTGCGATGCGTAGACGATGACCGGTATCACCGTCGTGAGCTCGTGCCCGAGGACCGTCTCGAACTCAGCGTTCGCGGCCTCGACTATGGTCGAGACAGCGTCCGCCAGGTCCTCGTAACCGTCGTAGTAGTAGACGTCGAAGTGCTCGGTCTGGACGATGTTCCAGGTGAACGCGCCGTACTGGACCTTGTTCCGCCCAAACCGCGTGGCGAGCGCGTCGGCCGGAACGAGGCTTACCGTGACCAGAGCGGCGATGACTAAGGCACTTGCGCGCCACGTTCTGAGCATCTCGACATCCTCCCGGGGGCTCCGGTCGGCTGCTTAGGCGAAGAAGGGTGCCTCTATGAGGTTCATTCTAGGCATCGCCTCACAGTGTGTCAACTCCAGCGGTTGACTTCGCCGCTCTCGGCCGCGATGA
>DAOWCM010000313.1 GCA_030639555.1 Candidatus Eiseniibacteriota bacterium
GGCCTCCGCCCAGCGCCTTGATATGGACCGTCTCGGGCTGGATCAGGGCAGCCACGTCCCTGAACTCGAGCGCGACCGTGCCGCGCACCAGCGTCACGTCGCGGACCTCCCGCACCAACCCGAAGTTCTGGTTGTAGACAGTGATTGCCAGGCTGCGGCGCTGGTCGGCCGTGGACTGCAACGCGTCCTGGCCCAGGGCCGGCACCGGCGGGAGCGCGAGCAGGATAGCTAACACCAAACCGGACAAGAGGTTGCGTCGTCGCCAAACTGCGTGCATTGCGGACATCGTAAGCTCCTTGAGACTGTGCTGTTCCGTATGACGATCGGGGCCGGCAATGTTGCACAACCGTCGACCGAGCCTTGAAAACCGGCGTAACACCGGAGAGATTAACCCTCTTGATCGATCCCGCTTGGAAGCGCCGGTGCGCCCGATCCGCGCTTCGCTACCTGCCAAGAGAACCGACGGGCTGACGACCACTCAGCACGACAGGAGATCTCCGAGAATGCGATATGGAGTCGCCACGCTTGCCATTGCGTCAATCCTCAGCGCCGCACCCGCCCAGGCGCAGGTGGATGCGCGGATGTTCCGTTACCCGGATGTCTCCGCCACGGACATCACGTTCGTCTACGCGGGCGACGTCTGGGTGGTGCCCAAGGCTGGAGGCGTGGCGCACCGCCTGAGCTCGCCGGCGGGTGAGGAAGCGTTCCCACGCTTCTCGCCGGACGGGGCGCACATCGCGTTCAGCGGCAACTACGACGGCAGCGGCAACATATACGTCGTGCCCACTATGGGCGGGGATCCGGTGCGGGTCACGTACCACCCGATGGGCGACCGCATGCTGGACTGGTATCCGGATGGCAGCGCCCTGTTGTTCGCCTCTGCCCGCGAGAGCGGCCGTCAGCGGTTCAACCAGTTCTATCGGGTGGCGCCTAGCGGCGGGTTGCCGGTGAAGCTGCCGTTGCCGTACGGCGAGTTCGGGACGCTCTCTCCCGACGGCACAACGCTCGCATACACACCGAAGTCACGCGACTACCACACGTGGAAGCGGTACCGCGGCGGGTGGGCAACCGAGGTGTGGCTGTTCAACCTCGAGACCCTGGAGTCACGCAACATCACCAACCACCCGGCGAACGACGGACAGCCGATGTGGTACGGTCGAACCGTCTTCTTCCTGTCCGACCGGGACGAGAACCAGCGCTACAACCTCTGGGCGTACGATCTCGACGCGGAGAGCGTGCGCCAGGTGACGCGGTTCGCCGATGTCGATGTCACGTTCCCCGCCATGGGTCCCTCGGACATCGTATTCCAGGCGGGCGGACGACTCTACCTGCTCGACCTGACGACCGAGCTGATCAACGAGGTGAGCGTGGAGGTCGTGACGGATCAGGCGACCCTGCGGCCGCGCAGCGAGAAAGTCGCCGGGCTCATCTTCGCCGGAGGCATCTCGCCATCGGGCAAGCGCGCCGTGTTCGAGGCGCGCGGCGATGTCTTCACCGTGCCGGCAGAACACGGACCGGTCCGCAACCTGACCAACAGCTCCGGCGTCGCGGAGCGCTACCCCGCCTGGTCGCCGGACGGCCAGTGGGTGGCGTACTGGAGCGACCGCTCGGGAGAGTACCAGCTCACCGTACGGCCGACCGACGGCTCGGGCGAGGAGCGCACGCTCACGTCGTACGGCCCCGGATTCCGCTACACGCCGACGTGGTCCCCGGATTCGAAGCAGCTGGCCTTCGTGGACCAGACGATGACGATCCGGATCTACGACATGGACCGGGAGCGGACGACGGACGTGGATCAGGCCCTCTTCTGGTTCCAGGGCTCCCTTAACGCGTTCTCGCCCAGCTGGTCGGCGGACAGCCGTTGGCTCACCTACGCGCGCGACCTGGAGAACCGGAACAATGCCGTATTCCTGTTCGACACTCGCTCGGGCCAGCTGCATCAGGTGACGGCCGGGTACTACAGCGACGCGGAGCCCGTCTTCGATCCGGATGGCGACTACCTCTACTTCCTCACGGACCGGTCGTTCCAGCCGGTGTACAGCGACTTCGACAACAGCTGGGTGTACCCGAACGCTACGAACGTGGCGGCCGCGTCACTGCGACGAGACGTGCCGTCCCCGCTGGCGCCCCGGAGCGACGAGGAGGAAGAGGCCGGCGAGAACGGGAATGGGGACGAGGAGGACGAGGACGAGGACAAGGCAATCGAGATCGACCTCGTGGACTTCGAGAGCCGCGTCACGATCCTGCCGCCGGATCCCGGCAACTACACGAACCTCCGAGCCGTCTCCGGCAAGGTGTTGTTCCGCCACCTGCCGCGCAGCGGGAGCGATGACGACGAGAGCCCGATCGTCTACTGGGATCTCGAGGAGCGCGAGGAGAAGACGGTCATCGGGGATGCCGACGGATTCGACGTGTCCACCGATGGCAAGAAGCTCCTGATCAGCAAGGACCGCAGCTTCGCGATAGTAGACGTGAAGCCCGATCAGAAGATGGACGAGCCGCTCCGCGTCGCCGAGATGGAGACGGTCGTGGACCCGAAGGCCGAGTGGCGCCAGATCTTCACCGACGCCTGGCGCCTGGAGCGCGACTTCTTCTACGACCCCAACATGCACGGCGTGGACTGGAACGCTGTGCGAGCGCACTACGGGCGTCTGCTGGAGGATGCAGTCACCCGCTGGGACGTGAACTTCGTGATCGGTGAGATGATCGCCGAGCTCAGTGCCTCGCACACCTACCGCGGCGGCGGCGACACGGAGTCCGCGGCGCGGCGCGGGGTCGGGCTCCTGGGAGTGGATTGGGAGCTCGATGACGGCGCATACCGCATCGCCCGAATCATCCGGGGCGCGCAGTGGGACGCCGACGTCCGCTCGCCGTTGAGCCAGCCAGGCGTGGACGTGCGCGAGGGAGATTACGTCCTCGCCGTGAACGGCATCCCGCTGGATCCGAACCGGGACCCCTGGGCGGCATTCCAGGGGCTCGCGGACCAGACGGTCGAGCTAACGGTGAACGACAAGCCTCGTACGGACGGTGCCCGACGCGTCCTGGTCGAGACGCTTTCCAGCGAGACTCGGCTCAGACACCTCGCCTGGATCGAGGCCAACCGGAAGGCCGTGGACGAGGCTACGGACGGGCGCGTGGGTTACGTGTACGTGCGCAGCACTGGCCGCGACGGACAAGCCGAAC
>DAOWCM010000263.1 GCA_030639555.1 Candidatus Eiseniibacteriota bacterium
CAGTGATGCCGCGCGTTGGTCGTCGAGCTCCGACATTATGTCGTCGAGAAGCACTACCACCCCGCGACCGTCGGAATCGAGCACCGCCGCCTGACCCAGTTTCAGCGCGATGGCGGCCGTCCGGTGCTGCCCCTGTGAACCGAACGTCCTGAGGGCGCGGTCTCCCAATCTGACCTCGAGATCGTCGCGGTGCGGTCCTACCAGAGTGAAGCCGCGACGCCGCTCGTCCGCCGCCACGCGCTCCAGTGAATCACTGAACGACGATCTGATCTCGTCTTCGGTCGGCGGGTCCTCCCCGCTCTCGGTGACACCCTCTGTCGTACTTCTGTATCTCAGTCTCAGCGCCCCCGACCCGCTGATGTTCTCATGAAAGCCTGCGACGGCCTCGGCGAGCTGGGGCAGAAGGCGCATCCTGCCAAGCGTGACCCTGCTCCCGTAGTGCACCAGCTGTTCCGACCAGACGCCCACGAGCGCCTCGGACTCTTCATCGGGCGTCCAGGAAAGAAGCGCCTCGTTCCGCTGTCTCAGCGCCCTCCGGTAGTTCGACAGCGCATCCAGATACGAAGGGTCGAGCTGGCACAGCGTCATGTCCAAGAGCTTCCGTCGCTCCGAGGGACCGCCCTTCGTCAGCCACGTGTCCTCGGGGCAGAACCACGCGACCCGGAGAACCCCCACGAGATCGGACAGCAACGTCTGCTTCTCGCCGTCGAGCGTTACTTCTTTCTTGCCGCCTCTGGTGAACCTGAGAGTGCTCGACCTGACGGTGCCGTCGGCTACGATATCGCCGCCCACGCCGAACCCGGGACGCGCCCACCGCACCACCTCTGCGTCGCTCGCCCCCCGGAGTGACCGCGCGACGGCCAGATAGGAAACCGCCTCGAGGATGCTCGTCTTGCCGGAGCCGTTCGCACCGGCGAAGAAGTTGAGCCCCTCCTCGAGTTCGAGCTCCAGTCGTTCGTAGTTCCGGAAGTCAGTGAGCCTGAGCGCCCTGATCCACACCCGCGCACTCCTCGCGCTACGAGGTAAGGCGGAGTGGCATGAGGAGACAGACGTACTCCTCCCCTTCCGTCTCCTCTACTGCACTGACGATTGCCGCCCCGACGGCGCTGCCGAGCATGAAGCGTATGTTGTCGGTGTCCATGTGCTTGAGAACATCCAGAAGGTAGTTCGCATTGTAGCCGACCTCAAGCGTCTCGGCATTGAACGCTCCCGGTATCTCTTCTCTTGCTTCGCCGACATCCGGCGTCGACACAACGAGTTCGACCTTCTTTTTCGTCAGGGTCATGCGCACCTGGTGCGTCAGCGAGTCGGCGAGCACCGCAACACGTCGTACGGCACTCATCAGACTCTCGCGATTGAGCACGAGTTCTTTCTCGTTGTCCTTCGGAATCACCTGTCGGTAGTTCGGGAACGGTCCCTCGAGCAGTCTCGAATTGATGGTGGTCGACCCGATGAAGAACGCGACGTGATTTTCGTGGACCGAGACGCTGACCGAGTCGTTCCGCTCGGCCGAGATGATCCGGACCGCGTGCCCGAGCGCCTTCGGCGGGACTATCATGTTCTTCCCCGCCAGCGCTTTGAAGTCTCCGCTGGTCTTGAAGGTCGCGAGCCTGTGTCCGTCCGTCGCCGTCATGCCCATGTTGTCGGCCGCAAACTCCCAGATGGCGCCGTTCAGGGACGGCCGCGTCTCGTCCTTCGAAGTGCAGAAGCTCACTTTGTCGACCATCCGCGCTAGCGTTGCCGCATCCACGGAGAACGCGCTTGCGCGCTCGCTCTTAGGAAGCGAGGGAAACTCCTCGGTCGGGATCCCGACAATCCTGAACTTGCTCTTGCCGGCCTTGATCGTGATCTCTTCCCCCTCCGCCGACAGCACCACGTCCGTATCACCAAGCTCGCGCACGATCTCCGCGAACCGCTTGGCCGGCAGAGTGACACTCCCCCCTTTTTCCACCGTCGCTTCGACGCCCGTGGTGACGGTCATGTCAAGGTCGGTCGCCGTGAGGAAGATGTTCTTCTCCTTCTCGTTCGCTTCTAACAGGAAGTTCGCGAGAACCGGGAGCGTCGTCTTCGGAGAGACCACCGCCAACACTCTCTGGATCGCCTTCTCCAGACTCTGTCGTGGGATGGAGAACTTCATGAGCAACCTCCAGGGGGTGTGCTTTTCATTCACGGGTGCGCAAGCGGGACGTACTTCACCGCCGACGACAGGACTCGCCTTCGGCCGTCATTATATGGTTGCACTCAACGCCCTGCAAGCCAAAAGCCCGGGCTCGGAGAGCCTAGTGAACGCGTTGCCCACTGGCGCTGAAGAACAGACCTGTCGCTGATATCGAACCGTCTTCTTCCCGCGACGTTCGGGGGTGACGTGACACGGGCACTGACGTGAATCCCTCTGCGATCTTGTTCACAGGCACAGTACTTGTACTCCTGATATATGGAACATCAGTAGTAGTAGTAGGGGCTGTGGAAATGTTGACAACAAGGGTGTGACACCGGCGCAGCGGCGTGATGTGATGCAGGGGGCCACCGCTCTCAGGCGCTTTGGCGCGGCACCTTACTACAGACGGCCTGACGCTCCTTGTGGAGAAGGCGTTGCACAAGGCGGCGCTCCGTCCCACCGTATCCACATCGCACCCCGACTATCCAGAGCTGTTCACGGCGCTCCCCACGAAGTCCACGGGTTCTGCAGGATCGGGGGGGCGCGTGAACGGAGCGGCGCCAGCTCCCGGGTCTCGCTCAGGGGCGAACGGCCCCGCTCAAGACGGGGCCGGATGTTCCAAGCGTGAGGGGAGCGTGATGTCCGGGGCGCCTACGCTGTCCTGAGCATGCGCCTCAGGTTCTCGACGTCGCGCTGCGTCTGGCCGGGATGCTCAACAGCTTGGGATATCTTGCGCTGAGCGTGCAGGACCGTGGTGTGGTCCCTGCCGCCGAAGTGCTCCCCCACCTGCGCCAGCGACAGGTGAGTAAGCTCGCGGGCGAGGTACATGGCCACCTGGCGCGCGTGAGCTATCTGGCTGGCGCGGCCCCGCGCTTTCATCTTCTCGACGGGCACGCCGAAGGTCTCCGCCACGGCCTGTTGTATGCGGGCCACCGAGATCGGGCCTCTGGGGGCCCCCAGGAACTCGCTGAGGACCTCCTTGGCCAGATCGACCGTGATCTCGCTGCCGGTGAGACTTGAGAAGGCTAGGAGCCGGACGAGCGACCCCTCCAGCTCGCGGATATTGGACGTAACACAATTTGCTATCAAATGGATTACGTCATTGGGAATCGAAATCCCGTCCAGCTCCGCCTTCTCTTGTAGTATCGCGATCCTGGTTTCCAGATCCGGTGGTTGTACGTCGGTGACGAGCCCGGATCCGAACCTTGAGACCAGTCGTTCCTCCAGGGTGGCTATCTGCTTCGGAGGCCGGTCGCTCGTCATCACTATCTGCTTGTGGGCCAGATAGAGCGCATTGAAGGTGTGGAAGAACTCCTCCTGGGTGCTCTCTTTCCCGGCGAGGAACTGCACGTCGTCTATAAGGAGGACGTCCTGGCTCCGATACTTGTCCCGGAACTTGAGCGTGCTGCCGCGCTGAATGGCGGTGATGAGCTCGTTCATGAACGTCTCGGAGGAGACGTAGTGCACGGACAGCTCCGGGCGCTTTTCCCTGATGTAGTGGCCGACAGCCTGCATAAGGTGGGTTTTCCCCAGGCCGACCCCACCATATATAAACAACGGGTTATAGGAGTCGGCGGGTGCCTCCGCCACTGCCATAGTTGCAGCCTGA
>DAOWCM010000400.1 GCA_030639555.1 Candidatus Eiseniibacteriota bacterium
CCCGGACACAGCCGCAAGGACCGTGTCTCTGGGGGAGACCATGCGATACCGCTCCATGGTCTCCCGGACTGTCGATACGAGGTCGGCCATACCACTCCCCGGCCTTTCTCAAAGCGGAGGCCCTCCGGCGTTGAGCGAGAGGGCCCCAATCTGGTAGCGGTGCAGGGACTCGAACCCCGGACACACGGATTATGATTCCGTTGCTCTAACCAGCTGAGCTACACCGCCTTTGGTGTTTCCGTCTCGGTGCGCCATTGCGTGGCCACGCTTATGATGTATTGTAGCCGGGGCCATGCGGCCAGTCAACCCGGAAGGTCGGTCACCGGGAGGGCTCTGCGCCTGCTGCGCGGACCGCCGCGCAGCAGGCGCGAGGGGTGCGCTCTCGCAACCAAATCTGGCTTCGTGCATCAAATCACTTGAGGTGTGTGGGGGGCCACTCCGGGCCCCTCGGGCCGTACCGGCCACCGGAGAGATGACGGCGCGGAACTCGGCGAAGGGTGCCCTTGAAGCCGTGCCGACAGAGCGGTGCGTGCGACGTTGTAGGATCCGTAGAGAAGCAATCAGGAGGTAGAGCAGCAACCTATGAGGCTAGACCGTTTCACACTGAAGGCCCAGGAGGCCGTACAGGCAGCACAGAATATCGCCGCCGAGCGGAGCCAGCAGGAGATCACTCCCGAACACCTGCTGATCGCCCTGCTCGAGCAGCACGAAGGCGTAGTCAT
The DNA here is from genome assembly GCA_030639555.1 of Candidatus Eiseniibacteriota bacterium. GTDB lineage: Bacteria > Joyebacterota > Joyebacteria > Joyebacterales > Joyebacteraceae > JALGZG01. Next base: position 723 of record DAOWCM010000400.1, read on the forward strand.
TCCCATTCTTCAGCGGTTGGGCGCCGACGTTGGCCGGATCAGGGATGAGACACAGGCGGCCATCGAGCGGCTGCCCGAGGTCCACGGCGCCGCCGGGGAGACCTACGCGTCCTCCGCCCTCCAGTCCGTGCTGGGTGCTGCCTGGAGCGAGGCCCAGCAGCTCAAGGATGAGTACGTCAGCACCGAACACATACTGATTGCGATCGCGGAGGATAAGGACGCGCCCTCAGGCGCGACGCTCAGAGGCGCCGGCGCGTCTCGCGAGAACATCTTCAAGGTGCTCAAAGACATACGCGGCAGTGTGCGCGTGACCGACCAGAACCCGGAGGGGAAGTACCAGGCGCTGGAGCGCTACAGTAAGGACCTCACCGACCTCGCCCGTGCGGGCAAGCTCGACCCCGTCATCGGACGCGACGAAGAGATCCGTCGCGTCATCCAGGTGCTGTCGCGGAGGACCAAGAACAATCCCGTCTTGATCGGAGAACCCGGTGTGGGGAAGACGGCGATCGTGGAGGGACTCGCGCAGCGCATCATCGCCGGGGACGTGCCGGAGGGTCTGAAGAACAGACGGGTCAACGCCCTCGATATGGGTGCACTGGTCGCCGGAGCGAAGTACCGCGGCGAGTTCGAGGACCGGCTGAAGGCCGTGCTCAAGGAGATAGAGGAGGCCGAGGGCGAGGTCATCCTCTTCATAGACGAGATGCACACCATCGTGGGCGCCGGAGCGGCGGAGGGCGCCCTGGACGCCTCCAACATGCTCAAGCCCGCGCTCGCCCGCGGGGAACTCCACGCGATCGGCGCGACGACGCTCGACGAGTACAGGAAGCACGTGGAGAAGGACGCGGCTCTCGAGCGGCGGTTCCAGCCCGTCCTCGTGCGTGAGCCCACGGTCGAAGACACGATAGCCATTCTCCGCGGACTCAAGGAACGCTACGAGGTGCACCACGGCGTGCGCATCAAGGACGCCGCGCTCGTGGCGGCGGCCGTGCTGTCGCATCGCTACATCGCGGACAGGTTCCTTCCCGACAAGGCCGTGGACCTCATCGACGAGTCTGCATCACATCTGAGGATGGAGATCGACTCGATGCCGCAGGAGCTCGACCGGGTGGAGCGGCGCGTGATACAGCTCGAGATCGAGCAGAAGGCGCTCCAGAAGGAGAAGGACGCTCCGTCGAAGGAGCGTCTCGAGAAGGTAGAGGCTGAGCTGGCGGACCTGAAAGAGAACTCCTCTGAGATGAGGGTTCAGTGGGAGAACGAGAAGGAAGCCATCGGGACGATTCGCGAGACCAAGGCCGAAATCGAGGTGACGAAGGCGGAGTACGAGCGCGCGGAACGCGGGGGAGACCTCAACCGGGCGGCGGAGCTGCGCTATGGCCGGCTGACCGAACTCGAAAAGAAGCTCGGTGAGGGCAACGCGAAGCTCACCGAGCTTCAGAGCGGGCGGCAGATGCTCAAGGAGGAGGTGGGTGAGGACGACGTGGCGGAGGTCGTCGCGATGTGGACCGGGATCCCCGGCGCGCGGATGCTCGAGGGC
>DAOWCM010000194.1 GCA_030639555.1 Candidatus Eiseniibacteriota bacterium
GAACATGCCGACGAACCGTTGGCCCTTGAGACGTTCGAGGTCATCTTCTACGACCCGGACGTCTACCCGACTCAGACGGGTGACGCCAGGATCAAGTTCCAGTACCTGCAGCACTGGCCTGGGATCGACGAGTATCCGGGATACACCGTCGGGATCGAGAACGAGCCGGAGACGTGCGGGACTCAGTACTACACGAACTTCGATCCGCCGAGGCGCGTGGACAAGGACGGGCGCCTGATCCTCGATGGGTTCCGGTCGCAGGGAACCCCGGTCCACGGAGGACTGGCCATCGAGTTCACGGCCATCCCGGACGGCGAGAACGACGTCACACCTCTGCCGCCGTCGGGCCTCACGGCGGTCTACGACGAACCGTTCGTGACCCTGAACTGGACGAACCCCGTTTACGACACGAGGGGATTCGAGCTGGACTTCCTGGACGGCGGCGTCATCGAATGCGATGAGGAACCGATCGCCATGACGGGGGGAGGGCCCGGCGACGCGGAGGAGTACTCCTACCGCGAGCTCGCGACCGGCACCCATGACTACGACGTGGGTGTTCACGTGGGCGCGATGTGGAGCGACTCGACCACGGTCCAACTCGGGATACCGACCCGCACCGACTACGCCGACCACGACGTGGGCAACGTCCGGTTCACGGTGACCGATCAGGGCATCTGCGGGTACATGGACGATTCGCAGTTGGAGGGCAGCGGGTTCCGCTACGGCGGAACCGAGGACAGCTGGCTCTATATCGGCGGTCTCTGGGCGGGCACGGACACGTCGTACGCCCTCAACCGCGATTTCGATCATGACCCCTACGCGGACTGGATGTTCTGGAACGATGTGGAGTCGCCGGTGCCGGCGCTCTCCGATCAGGACTACGTCGCCGTGTTCGACGACGGCGGACACGCGCTCCCCAGGCACGTCCTCGTGACGCAGCACAGTCTGTCGTGGGCGGAGACACCGTACGACGATTTCGTCATCCTGGACTACGACGTCGTCAATGGCGGAGAGCAGGCTCTCGAGGGACTCTACGTGGGCCAGTACATGGACTGGGACATCCCGCCGGGCAGCGGCGGCGGGAACTCGGCGGGGACCGATTCGCTTCTGCGGCTTGCCTACATGTGGCGCGACGCGGGCTATCCGTACGTGGGGGCGGCACTCCTCGAGACCGCGCCGGGCGTGGGCCCGCCGGTCGCGAACCTCACGCTCGTCCACAATCCGACGTTCGTCTACCCCGAGCAGTACCTCCTGGACCGCGACAGGTATCTGTTCCTGAGCGCGGGCGATCCGGACCACGCGGTACCGCAGATGACCGAGACCGCCGACTGGAGCGCACTCGTCTCCGCCGGGCCGTTCGACCTCGACGCCGGCTCGTCGGTGACGGTGCCGTTCGCGGTCGTGGGCGGCGACGACTACGCCGACCTGGTCGCCAACGTCGTCAGAGCGCAGGAGGTCTACTACGCGCTCAGCGTGGGTGTTCCTGAGGAGGAACCCGTCGAGTATCGGCTCGAGCTCGGTCAGAACAGGCCGAACCCGTTCAACCCGGTCACCTCGATCAGATACGTGCTTCCGGCGCCGGGTCACGTGAGGCTGGCTGTCTACGATGCCTCCGGCAGGCTGGTGACGACGCTCGTGGATGAGCACGTGAAGGCGGGGCCGCATGCCACCGCGTGGAACTCCAGAAGTGACGGTGGAGCCGAGGTGGCGTCGGGAGTCTACTTCTGCAGGCTCGAGGCCGGGGGGAGGACGCTTACGAGGAAGATGGTCCTTCTAAAGTAGCATCATCACGACGAGGGGTTTCCCTCAGCCGGCGAGTTCTGTCGCGAAGCGGCGCAGGCTCAAGCCGGGAGGGAAGCCCCTCGTCGTCTGTACGGCCGCGCGTGACTGCCTCCTACTCGCTGCCACCGGGGCGCTCGAACTCGAGCCAGCTGAACCAGAGCGGGTGATGAGCCTTGTACCAGGTCAGGACGTCAAGCAGGACGCGCTGGTTCTCGGGGCTGATGACTTCCGGAGGGATGCGGTCGAAGTGCACACGGATCCTCTCGGACCCGATGAACTCGAGGGCATCGAGGCACAGGGTCTGCAGCTCGTTGCGGATGCGCCCCGAGTCGGAGATCTTCACCGGCCGGTTCGGATAGTCCTCGCCTGAGAAAAAGCGGATGAGCAGTGGGTTGAAGACCAGCTGGCTCTGCTGGGGGTTCTCCATCAGACGCAGCGAGAAGGTGATGCGCTTGTCGCCCCGGAGGGTGGCCATGCGCACGGTGACTCGCCAGGTGTCCTCGTTGACCTGCTCGACGCCGGAGGCGCCGGAGTAGGGATCGGGACTCATGTAGCCGGAGACCGCGAGCACGTCCCAGCGTTTCTCGGGGAAGAAATCGTCCGCGCTGATGGTGGCCTTCTCGAGCGGCAGGCCGGCCTCGGCGCCATCGATGATCATGGATCGATAGAGTTGGACCTCCTCGTCGCCGGGGGTGCGTCCCATCAGAGAGGACAGCCGCGTCGGGAACTCGGGATCATGGGGATCGAGCCCCATGACCTGCTGCTCCTGTTCATAGGGCAGCTCGAAGCGGGAGGTGAACACGGCCAGAGAGGCGTCCAGCCCCAGCATCGGAGCCAGGCTGGCCGCCTGCAGGGCCTCGGCCGAGGCCGCGTAACCGTCGCAGAAGAACAGGTGTTTCTCCCCGTTGTCGTCCTCCCAGGGGCCGATGAGGTAGGTGGGCGCATACGTGCCGGATTCGGTGAAGGCCTGCCCGCCGGTGGGCAGGGTCCAGCCGGGTTCCACGACATGAGCACCGCAGTCCCGCCACTGCTTCCACAGCTTGCCGACGCGAGCGACTCTGCTCTCGCCCTGCAGGCACCAGACGTGCACGTTCCCGGGGGCGATGCTCGGGTACGTCTGTTGTATTGCCTCCATGACCAGCGCCCGCGGCGTGCGGAAGTTGATGAGCACGCTGTGCTCGCCCGCGCGTTCCACCACCTCCGTGGGCAGGAACAGGTTGCCCATGTAGCCCTCGTAGGGTCGCGAGATCCGGAGAGGCTGATCAAAGAGATGGAACACGGTCATGGGACCACTGGGACGTCCCATGGCGAAGCGCGAGGTGTTCTCGAGTGTGTCGATCGCGGCGCCCCAGACCGTGATGCCCGAGCGCTTGATGTCGGTGTAGAACTCGTCCCAGCCGTAGCCATCGTCGTTGAGCAGACGGACAACCCAGCGATCGAGCTTGAGGGCGACCTCCGGTCGGGCGTATACGCGGCCGAAGCCCAGCTGCGGGTTCGAGCCCATCTCGGGGGTCTCACCGGCCTTGGGCATCAGCCCTTCGCCCAGGCCGACCATGATGGCGTGGTTCTCAGGCAGGTGGCGGGTGAGATACCAGAGGCACTCGCTCATCGCGTATGCAGAGATGGCGTCCGCGTCCTTCTTGACCCGGTTGAGAGCGGCCTTCGGCTCGTCCGCGCCCTCGCCGTGGCGTCCGAAGAGCCTGGTGCCCAGAGCCGTGACGGCGCCCATCATGGCCACCATGCGTTCCATCTGGCCGCTGAGAAAGGACATCTCCCGGGTGAACTCGGCGGCGGGCTCGCCCCGGATCCACTCGACGTCTACGTCCTCCAGCCACAGGTGGAAGCGCCCCAGGATGGGACGTGTGTCAAAGGCCCACTGGGCGATCGTATTCTGCTTGTCACGCTGCTTCCCGTCCGTGTCGCACCTCCGGTGCTGTGTGTATGGCATCCGTTCTGGGGGCAGTCTCCCGTCACTCCCACCACTGGCCCACGCAGTAGATCTTCGAGGCGTCCTCCGAGAAGACGGGGTGTGAGCAGAGGAACCCGGCGTTGATGACGCCCGCACTGTGGCACAGACCCGCGACGAGGTCAAGCCGGCGGGACGGCGGACTTCCGCCGCAGGGGACTTCAATCCGGACCACGAAGGTGGGGACTATCGGGCGACCTGGGACGGCCGCGACGATCGAGGTTTCTCCGTCGCATCCGGGGTCTGCTTCTGCCGGGCGGAGATTGGCGAATGGATGTCGAGCTGATCAAGAACCCCTACGAGGCCGGGAAGTACCTGAACCCGGAGCTCTACGGGATGCCCGAGACCGCGGCCGTGCATTACCGCGAGGAGCGCGAGCTCCAGCCGAGCGGTGGTCGGACGGAGAGAAAGCCGCTCGAGGCGTTCGACCCGAACGACGGGGAGTAGGCGCTCAAGACGGCGGCGGCCTTGCCCACCCAGCGAGTTCAGGGTGCTGCGCGCCGTGTGTCTGAGCTGGGGGTCAAGGCCTCCGCCGCATGTACGCTTCTATTACCGGAAGAGCGCTTTCACGACGCCCCACGACGTCGGCTCGACTGCGGTGCCGCACGGCGGGCAGCCGGATTCGTACGCGCCGATCTGCTCTTGGTACGCGTTGTTGTACCAGACGGCGAACGAGTCGTCGCAGAGCGTGTAGTCGTCTATCGTGTCGTCGCAGAAAAGCGGGTCATGGTAGATGTTCTCGAAGTGGTCGCACTCGGGCGTGTCACCACCGGGATTCCCGAACAGGACGCAGTGGGTCACCATGGCGTTGTTCGGGTACGAAGCAGCCACGCCGACGCCGTCCGTGGCGAATGCGATGATACAGTTCGA
>DAOWCM010000105.1 GCA_030639555.1 Candidatus Eiseniibacteriota bacterium
GAGCGCAGCGTGAGGTGTGCGTCCGCGGACGACGTTACGCCGATGGTGTCCTCGTGGGGGTAGTGGTTCTTCGCGGTGACGGTGATGGTCATCGTACCCGTGGTCTTGGGCGTGAACGACAGCACCGCCTGGCCGGACGCATTGGTGTAACCGGTCGTATAGACCTCACCGTCCTTGACCACACAGATGAACGCGCTGTCTACGGCCGCGGGGTCGACCACCGTCACAGTGAGGTCGACGGGGCCGAGCGGCACGCTCGAATCGTGAACGGCTGACAGCGCGACAGGCCTCCTGGTCCACAGGCGCGCTTCGGGGTCGCCCAGCAGCACGTAGCTCATCTGGGTCCAGCGGTCCGTATTGTCGTAGCTTGATTCCGGTACGTAGGGGATCTTGCTCATCGCGCACGCGACACCAACTCTCTCGACCCCATCGCTGTAGAGCAGCTCGAACCACGTGTAGAAGTAGTCCTTGGCCGTCGTGGGGAAGCAGAACCGTGTCGGGCCGAAGACGAACGCCGCACCGCCGTCCGGGTTGTTCATGAAATGCTCGGCGATGCAGTCGTACTCGATGGCGGTCGACGTGCAGTTCAGCATCCAGAGAAAACCGGATCTGTCGATCCCGTTCGTGAGTGCATCAATATCCTGGACCGTGACGTAGTTCTCATTGCTGCACCTCAGGATGTCCTTGTTGCCGTGACCCACGTGCGCCGTGATGTTGTAGCCGACGTTCATCGAGTCCAGGGCCGACTGCGCCGTAAGCGGGTGCGACTCAGGGTACGGCTCGTAGTTCTGGTAGAGAAGCGCGTTGTGGATCCAGCTCGGGATGAGTGGCAGCACCGGTTCCACCACGTGCTGGGCGCCATCGGTGCTGATGAGATCGCCCTGTTCCCAGTCGTAGGGGAACAGCACCTCAGCCATGAAGAGATTCCGTGCCGCGAACAGGTCGTCGGCTGCCTTCACATACGCCAGTGTCTTGTCGACGAACGTCTCGACCTCGATGGCGGTCGCCGCCGGCGCCCTGCCGACGAAAACGTCCGGGTACAGGTCGAGGCTGTCGCCAGGCGACGTGGCGCCCGCGTACCCCTCGCCAAACTTGCTGTCTCCGTCCATGTTCCAGTTGTCGTCGAGGTCGGAGTAGTAGAGGTCGCTTGTCACGTCCCAGCCGCCGTAGTAAGCGGACCAGCCGAATCTGACGGGCACGATGCTGGTATCGCCGCCAAGCAGGACGAAGGTCGTCCCCCAGGACTCATACGCGTCCCGAATGAAGAAGCGGACACGCTCGGCCGTGTCGGCCCCGCCGGGGTAGTTGGCCTCGATCCAGGACACCGTCCGAATGACCGTCGGCACGCCCTTCTGTGTCTTCCAGTTCGCCAGGTCCTGGAAGTACGGCTCGAACTCCTCGCTCGTGATGATGATGTACTCGACCGGACTGCCTTCGAGTGACGGAGTGTAGCGGGGGAGGAATCCATCCTCGCCCACTTCGTCGACCACGTCGACCCCCGAAAGCTTGCCGGCGACTTCCCGCGGGTTCTCGACGAGACCCTCGACGAGTTCCCTGTAGAGTCGCTCAGAGCGTGCCGTCATCCGCCCTCTCGGGTGCGCGCGGCTCGCGGCCGGCGCAAGCTCGAGCGCAACAGACACATCGCTGGCCAGGATCAGCCGCCCGCTCCTCGGCGCGTACTGGAGTGGGTAGACGGCGACGCTCGCGATGCGGTAGCCGCCGAAGTAGCCCTCTCCGAGGTACTCGACGCGGTCGCGGGGATAGAGCTCGTCGCTTTCGTAGATGGAGCGGTCGGGATCGGCCCACACGGCCGGCTCGCCGATCGGCACCTCCGGCTGAGCGGGGAGGACCCTGTGAAATCCTTGGAGCTCCTCCTCGACGAGGTAGGAGATGGTCACGCCCTCCACACGCATGTCAGACGGCACCACGAAGCGCAGCACCTTTACGGGCAGCTCAGGCTTCCCTGTATCAGAGAGGGATCGGCACCCCAGGACGGTGACTTTCGAGAACTCACCGGCTGGAGCGACCGAAACCGCTTCGCTGCTGAAGGATGTGTCGGTGGCGGGTCCTGCGGCCCACGCCGGCAGGGCTGCACATACGACGGCGATGAGCAGCCAGTGCGCAAGGTGTCTCCGGGCCATCGTTCGTCTCCTTCCTAAACCAGGTGGGACTGTCACGTCCACCACAGATAGCTCCAGGATCGAGGTCTGTTCAAGACGACTCCCGATCCTGGCGTTGCCGGGAACGACAAGGCGATGAACACTGCGCCAGCGCTTCAGGGCCCGTTGCGATGTGTGGCCCCGTTGCGATTCCGGCTTCGCTGTTGCACCAAGAAGCAGTAGCAGTGTTGTCTTAGCAGTGCTCCCGTTGCCCCATCGGCTTCCCGACTTGAGCTTACGTTTTAGGGATTACAAGGAGATATTACCACAAAAAGCCACGGGGGTCAAGAGCCTTCCCGGCTCCTGACCCCCTGCTGCAGCTTGGCTCAGCCCGCTCCGCGCCGTGGGGGCGGCAAGCCCTCACATGGCCACCTCGGGCCTTTCTGGGCGATTCGACCAGACCACGTGGAACGGTCGGGCTCGACCGCTCCGCGTCATTTCAGCAGCACCATCTTCCTGGTGGCGCTCCAGGCGTCCACCGAGAGGCGGCAGAAGTATATGCCGGAGGCCACGGGTCTTCCGTCGTCGTCTCGACCGTTCCAGTGGACGGCGTGAACGCCGGCCTGCGCCGTCTCGTCAAGCACCGTGGCGATGCATCTGCCCGCGACGTCGTAGATGTGCATCCGCACCCTGGCTCCGTCTTTCCCCACCGAGTATCGGATCGAGGTCGACGGGTTGAACGGGTTCGGCGAGTTCTGTGACAGCCGGTTGACACGACCGACCTCGATGTCATCGACGCCCGCGGTGCCTATCAGGTCGGAGTCGTCCAGGATGCGCGTGACGTACTCGAGGCGGGTCGATGGATACGAACCATCGGTCATCCCGCCCAGAAGGACCGGCACCATGTAGCGGCGACTGCCCGCTCCGGGGTCGACGTAGAGCGCGCCGCGTTCCAGCGCGCCATGGTCGAGCCAGATGAGCGACACGCCCGCGTCGCCATTCGGGCCCACTTCACCTACGAACTGGTCGGACCAACCCTGATAGTCGTAGTCGAACGACATGTCCTGCGTCAGCCGTCCCGACTGCCCGGTCAGCGCCTCGACGTTCCCAGCGGCCCTGCCCTGGCCCGTGGCGTACGTTGCGTGGAACCTGTTCCAGAGCTCGATCGTAGTCGGGCTGCCGTTGACGTAGTACGTGCCGCCGAACATCGGTTCCTCAACGTAGACGTCACCGCCGCCGTCGATGAAACTCGTGAGCGCGGTCACCTCGTCGTCGGTCATCGGCACGTTCGCCCCGGGATCCCCGAAGTTGATCACCCCGCCCACGTAGATGATGAGCTCGAAGGGGGAGAGGTCGTCGGGGAGCGTCTCCGATACAGAGTACAACTCGCCGATCGAGTCGAGAGCTTCGATCCACGGGACTTCGCTTCCGTCGGCCGTGGTGTAGTCGTCCCCGATCCCGTCGAATGGCTTGTCGCCGTCATCGGCGTCCCACAGCAAGATTCTCGAGTTCACGCTGGCGGCGATCGGTCCCTTGGACCACACCTCCACACGCTCGTTGCTCGAAAGGTCGACGGCGGTTATCGCGTAGTAGTAGCTCTGCCCGTTCTCTACCGTGAGGTCGGCCCAGTCTGTCGTGGCCGGGTCCAGCAGGTTTGCTGCTACGGGCGTCATGCCGGTGACGTCCGAGAAGCGCTCGGTTTCGCGGTAGATCCGGTAGTGCGCGAAGTCGGACGGAGGCGCGTAGCCCGTCCAGCTCAGGAGGATGACCCCACCCAGATCGAACGGGTCGGCCGGCGTCAGGTTGTCGACGGCGGCCGGAGCGTCGGTGTCCGGCGGCTGGTCGACGACGGCCATACTGCCCTCGTAGGGGAGGATGCCCTGGCCCGTGACCACGATCGTCATCGTTCCCTCGACCGTGGGCGCGGGAGACAGCGTCGCCACGCCGTTGGGTCCGGTGGTCGCGACGATCGACAGCTCGTCGCTGGACATGAACACGGTGGCGTCGGCGACCGCTTCACCGTCGCGCGACACGGTCACGAGCAACTCGTGCTCACCCAGCGGTATCTCGCTCGCGTGCACGACAGTGGCCTCAACCGGATTTCTGGTCCATATACGAGTCTCGGGATCACCGAGCAGGTTGAGTTCGTAGAGAGTGTAGCGCGTGTAGCGCTCCGATCTTGCCAACTCGACGAACGCGTCCTTGTGGGCCGCGTGCGCCACTCCCGCGTGCTCCAGGCCCTCATTGAAGAGCACGCTGAAAAACTCACGGTCGAACAGGTCGCCGGTTCCACCGCCTGGATTGCCGGGAGAGCCCCATCCGTAGCGGCTGTTGCCTATGTACGCGATCCCACCGCCGCCCGCTGAGTTGACCCAGTGCTCTGCTATGCAGTCCTTGTCTATTGCGGCGGACCAGCAGCCCATCGAGTAGAACAGGCCGTACCTGGGACCGTTGGTCAGGGCGTCGAAGTCGGAGCGATAGAGCGCTCCGCTTCCAATCGACAGAACCGTCGTGTTGGCGTGGCCGTTGTGGTTGATGATGTTGTAGCCGGCGTTCATCGCGGCGACCGCGGTGGAGCGCGACAGGTTACCGCTCGTCTGATAGAGCTTCGTGATGGGATCGAACTGCTCCGGTACCGACTCGTCGTCGATCATGTTCTTGCAGATGGCGTTATCGGTCCAGGGGTCGGTCCAGAGGACCTCGGCCATGAAGAGCATGTCTTCCTGGTAGCCCGTCGCGAGCGGATCCCCGCCGGGCGCGCCCTCGTAGGTCAGCACCTTGTTGACGAACCGCGCGGCCTCGGTGGCGTTGTCGATCGGAGCGCGTCCGACGAAGACGTCGGCGTACATGTCGATCTCGTCGAGCGAGATCTGGCCGTACGTGCCGTCCCCGTTCGCGTCCCACGTCCCGTCTAGGTCGCCGTAGTAGAGGTCGCAGCGGATCTTATCCTCGTCCGCCGGCCCCCCGACGCCCGACGTCATCGCGTAGACCGTGCGGGCCGGGAGCACACCGGTGTCGCCGCCCAGGAGCACCCACATCGTGCCCTTGTTCTCGTAGTAGTCGATGATGCAGTTTCGGATCTGCTCCTGCGCATCGACACCCGTGTAGTTGGAGTAGACCCACGTCGTCGTTACGACCTCGGTCGTCAGTCCCTTCTGCGCCTTCCAGTCGGCTAGGGCCTGGAACGTCGTTTCGTAGGAGGAGGGAGTGATGATCAGGTAGTCGATCTCGCTGCGGCCCGCTCTGGGGCCCTCCGACCGGTCGATCACGGCCTCCGGGTTGACGACCAGCGCGCGTGCGCGCTCGGCGGTGGCTCTCGCCGACTTCGGCGAGAGCGGACCCGGCATCCGTGCGGTCTTGGGCGCGAGCGCAATCGTGAGAGCTATCTCAGTGGTCTCGTTGACGTAGAGCTTCCGCTCGGCGGCAACATACTGGACGGGGTAGAAGGCGACTGTCGCGATGCCCTGGCCTCCTGCGTTGCCTGAGCCGAGGAGCACGCAGCTCTGCTCCGGGTAGGGGAGCTGTGACGCGTAGGCCGCTTCGTCCGGGTCGATCCACCGGGCGAGTCCGGGCATGGAAAGCGGCACCTCCGGCTGACGCGGCCGCACCAGGAATGAACCCGGAAGCTCGCTCCGCGACAGGACCCTCGCCTCTGCGCCCAACGCCACCGCGCCGTCGGGGAGAGCGAACCTCACGAGCATCAGCGGCAGCTCCGGGTAGCCCTCTTCGTGCGTCGACAGCCCTGCTCGAAGGCGCACGACATCGAAGCCGCCCTTCTGTTCGACGAGCACGTCCTGTTCCGCCACCTCCACCGTCGTCGTCAGCGTGCCGGGTGACGCAAGAGCCACCGACGCGAACGCGCACAGCGCGGCGAGAGCGAACGGCACCATCCGAAGTCCGGACAGGCGCATCGGAATCCTCCTTCTCCGGGATTAGTTGTAGCTAACTTATTCTGGCTCATCATTTTAACTCATATGGCCGTCTTAGTCAAGGAATACCGATTCCGGAAAGGCACCCGCACGAAACGAGGCGCGGCCGCCACCCGGGACTTCTGTCGGTCCCGAGGGTGAGCCGCGCCCCTCGTCCTGTGGTTCACTGATGTCCGGGAGGCCGGTTGCGCCCGAGTCGTTCCGCGAAGGCGGCTTCCGTCCCCCTACAGAGTTTCTCCAGAACCGGCCTGATGCCGGCTGCTACACGTAACGCACGTCACCTGTAGAGTGCCTTGATCTCTCCCCAGGAGGCGTTCTCCACCGGGTCCGGATGCTGGCCCTCGAACCAGACGTCGTCAATCATGACACCGGCGTCGCCACCGGCTCCCGGACCGCAACCGTTCTCGGTCGTATACATGGTCCACAGGAAGCCACCGAAGGTGTAGGGCGCTGGGTCGCAGAACTGGCCGATGTCGAAGCCTACGTTCAGGCCCGTGCTGCCCCAGCCGTCGCAGGAACCGAAGTCGCCCCAGTACGCCGCGACGCCGTAGTAATCAGCGCCGTTGCACGTGCCGAAGAAAGCGCAGTAGTCGTTGTCGACCGTCGGGACCGCGAAGTGGACCGCCATGAAGGCCGTGCAGGACATGGCATCGGTCAGATCAACGAGAGGAGTGTACAGGCCGTTCTGCAGATTGGGAGGAACCAGGCTCGTGTCCGCGTCGTCGCCGCACCACCAGCTGTGCGGGTCGCTGTACGCCGGGCACATCCTGTCGATGACGTGCCAGTAGTCGCCGGCTGCGCCGGGGACGCCCGGAATCAGATTGACCTCGTCGTCGGCGTTGTCGTAGAAGTACACGTACCCGCCGAAGTAGTCGAAGACCTTGACGATGTCGCACATGAAAGCGCCACCAACGGTGTTGTCGCCGTCCTCGTCCGACCAGGCGCCGTCGGAGATGAACCGGAAGCGCGCGACGAGCGGATTGTCGTACGTATCGAGGATGAACCCGTAGGCACCGATGTCGGCCCACGGGGCCGAACCGTCGTAGCCGCGGTTCAGGTCCACGAAGACACCCAAGCTCTCGGCCTGAATGTACGTGTAGTCGTAGCCGACCTCCGAATCGTGACGGAACGCGTAGGTCAGGATCGGATACGTGGCAGCGGACAGATCCAGCACCGGGAAGTCCAACCTGTCGTCCCAGCTGTTGCCGTAGCCGCCGTCGCTGTCATAGTCAAAGTTGCCGCACCACCAGGAGTTCGTGCCTTCGAAGGCCATGTATGGGTCTACGTGGAAGTGGGGGGACGCGCCGGCGCTGAAGTCCACCGTGCTCCAGCCGCTGACGTCACCCTCGATGTCGTCGAACCAGAACAACTGGTTGGGGTATCTCTCATGCCC
>DAOWCM010000167.1 GCA_030639555.1 Candidatus Eiseniibacteriota bacterium
CCGCCACTTCACGCTCGTCGCCCTGCCGTATCACAAGCTGGATCCGTCACGCTACGAGGGGCGCCTTCGGGTGGACCCGAGGCTCGGCCACACGTCGACCATGTGCGTTGCGATGGACTTCGGCCGCCGCATCGGCGTCGTCTACGGCTCGGCCTACTGCGGGAGCGTCAAGAAGCTCATCTTCACCGTGATGAACTACATGCTGCCGGGGGAGGGGATCCTCCCGCTCCACTGCAGTGCGAACGAGGGGACCGACGGGAAGAGCGCCCTGCTCCTTGGCCTGTCCGGGACCGGAAAGACCACGCTCTCGGCCGACGCGTCGCGCGCGCTCCTGGGCGACGATGAGCACGGATGGAACGAGGAGGGCATCGCGAACTTCGAGTACGGGTGCTACGCGAAGCTCATCGACCTCAATCCCGAGACGGAGCCCGAGATCTACAGCGCGTGCTTCCACGAGGACGAAGTAGAGAAGCACGGCGCAATCATCGAGAACGCGATGATGTACCCGTGGGGCGAGTTCGACCTCTTCGACGAGCGCTACACGCCCAACTCGCGAGGCTCGTACCCACTGCGATATCTGGAGAACATCAAGGATCCGCCGCGCGCCGGTCACCCGTCGACGATTCTCTTCCTGACGGCGGACGCGAACGGTGTCATCCCGCCCGTCTCGAGGCTCAGCCGCGAGCAGGCGATGTTCTGGTTCCTCATGGGCTACACGAGCAAGCTCGCGGGAACCGAGACGGGCATCGTCGACCCGGTGAGCACGTTCTCGCGCTTCTTTGGCGCGCCGTTCATGCCGAGGAACCCGGACGTCTACGCGAGGATGCTGGGCGAGAAGATGGACACGCACGGCTCGACCGTCTACCTCCTCAACACGGGCTGGACCGGAGGCCCGTACGGCGTGGGCCACAGGATGAGCCTGCCGCTCACGCGGAAGATACTGAACGCCGCGCTCGACGGGAAGCTCGAGGACGTCGAGTACGAGTGCGACCCCATCTTCAAGATCTCCGTTCCGAAGACCTGCCCGGGCATCGACGACCCGTCGATCCTGAAGCCCATAAACACCTGGGACGACCCGGCGGTGTACGAGGAGCGTGCGAAGAAGCTCGCGGACGACTTCGTCGAGAACTACGAGAAGTCGTACGGCGATAAGGGCATCGACGCCGCGGTGGCGGCGGAGTGCCCGGGGGCCTGAGCCGACGGCCGTGTGCGCCTGAGTCGTGGGTGGAGCGCGCCTGAGTCGTGGGTGGAGCGCGTCTGAGTCGTGGGCGGAGCGCGTCTGAGTCGACGAACCGGCTGAATCTGGAGCCAACCATGTGCGAACGCAAAGACGCGGGCGTCGTCGCCTACTTCTCCATGGAGATGGCGCTCGACACCGCCATGCCCACCTACAGCGGTGGGCTCGGCGTGCTCGCAGGTGACACCCTCCGAGCGGCCGCCGACGCCGGACTCAGCATGGTCGCCGTGACGCTGCTGTACAATGAGGGCTACTTCACGCAGGTTCTGGATGTGCGGGGGAATCAGCTGGAGCGGCCGGTCCGCTGGGACCCCGAGGAGTTCCTCGAGCGTCTCGACGCGAGGGTGGCCGTAGAGATAGAGGGACGGCAGGTTCACATCTGTGCCTGGCGGTACCCGGTCACGGGCGTGCTGGGCCACGAGGTCTGCGCCTACATGCTCGACACGGACCTGCCCGAGAACTCGCCGGAGGATCGCGAGATAACCTCGCGGCTCTACGGTGGCGACGAGCGCTACCGCCTGCGGCAGGAGATGGTACTCGGGCCGGGCGGAATCGCGATGCTGCGCGCGCTGGGCCACGAGAACATCGTGACGTGCCACATGAACGAGGGGCACTCCGCGCTCATCGTCTTCTCGCTTCTCGAAGAGGAGATGCGGCGGGACCAGGACGCGGACGTCGCCGAACTCCTGCAGCGCGTGCGTGACAGGTGCGTGTTCACGACGCACACGCCGGTCCCCGCCGGGCACGACCAGTTCTCTCCGGAGCTCGTGTCCGCCGTGCTCGGACCGGAGTCATTCGCCAAGCTCACGGAGCACGGCTGCCTGCTGGACGGCCATCTCAACATGACCTACCTCGGGCTCCACTGTTCCCGCTACATCAACGGCGTCTCAATGCGGCACGAGCAGGTGACCGAGAGCATGTACCCGGACTACGCGGTGAACTCGGTGACCAACGGCGTCCACGCGGTCACGTGGACGTCGCCGCCGTTTCTCGAGCTGTTCGACAGGCACATTCCCGAGTGGAGGCGCGACAATCGCTACCTCCGATACGCGGTGGGAATAGAGCACACGGAGATAATGGCGGCCCACGGGGAGGCCAAGCGCGCGCTCATGAAGGAGGTGCGCGTCCGGACAGGCGTTACGCTCGACCCGGGCGTCATGACCATCGCGTTCGCGCGCCGCGCCACACCCTACAAGCGCGCGGACATGCTCCTGAGTGACCTGGACCGGCTCAGGAAAATCGCGGACTCGGTCGGACCGCTCCAGATTATCTACGCGGGCAAGGCGCACCCGCAGGACGAAGCGGGCAAGGAACTCATCGGCCGCATCTTCCGACTCGCCGACCAGGTCAGGGACAGCGTCCGTGTCGTTTACATCCCGGACTACGGCATGCGGGTCGCGGGCCACCTGGTCGCCGGCGTGGACCTCTGGGTCAACACGCCGTACAAACCGCGCGAGGCCTCCGGCACGAGCGGCATGAAGGCCGCCCTGAACGGGGTCCCGAGCCTGAGCGTGCTGGACGGCTGGTGGATCGAGGGGCACGTCGAGGGCGTCACTGGATGGGCCATCGGCGAGGGCTGGAGGAAGGAGAGCGACGACGAGGCGGAGGCCGAGTCGCTGTTCGACAAGCTCGAGTTTGTCGTCGGTCCGCTCTTCTACAGCCGCCCGGACGAGTTCGCGCGTGTCATGAGGTACGCGATAGCCCTGAACGGCTCCTTCTTCAACTCACAGCGTATGCTCTCCCAATACGTTCACAACGTCTACAGACTGGAGGCCGAACTGTGAGGAAGTTGATTGTCGCGGCCGGTGGACGCGGGCCGGCGCGGCGCTGAGAGCAGGAACACGCGAGGAGGCGGGCTTTCGGGCCCGCCTCTTTGCACTTTGATTTCGGCCCTCCTGTCCGTATCATGCGGGCAGGAGGGCGAGCACTTGAGCGAGGCGAGAGAGCAGCTGTTCGATGAGTGGGCCGCGTCGTACGATGAATCGGTCGACGGATGCTCGGGCTTTCCGTTCGAGGGATACGAGCGCGTGCTTGACCTCATCGCGAAACGCGCGGGTGTCGAGGCCGGTATGGAAGTGCTCGACCTCGGCATCGGCACGGGCAATCTGTCCGGGCGGCTCCTCAAGTTCGAGTGCGCCGTCTGGGGTCTGGATTTCTCGCTTAAGATGCTCGCAAAGGTGCACGGCAAGTACCCGCAGATAGAACTCCTCAAGGCGGACATCAGGGGCGACTGGCCGATCGATGTGGACAGGCACTTCGACGGCGTGGTCTCGGCGTACGTCCTCCACGAGTTCGACCTCGAGTCGAAGATTCGACTGCTGCGCAAGCTTGTCTGCGACCATCTGGTCGAAGGGGGTCGTGTCGAGGTGGGGGACATCTCCTTCCCGACCAGGACCGTCCGGGACGAGGCGGAGAAGCTCTTCAGTGGGACGTGGGACGAGAAGAAACAGAGGTGGGAGGGCTGCCTCTGGGACGAGGACGAGCACTACTGGGCCGCCGATGAGGCGATCGAGGCGCTGGCGGGGGTGGGCCTGACCGCGTGCTACGGCCAGGTCTCGTTCTGCGGGGGCGTCTATGTCATCGAGCGGACGGGCGCCGAGTCCACGGACGACGGTCGCAGCGAGGAGACATGGTAATGTCGGACGACGAACGGCAGCGCGTGGGACCGCGCTTCATCATGGGGGAGAGCACCACGCTCCGCAGGCTTACGCGCGATGACCTTCCGCACATCCGCAGGTGGCTCGACGATCCCGAGACGCGCGCACTGATCGGCGCGACCGCGCCCATGACCGAGGAGGACGCGGGGAAGTGGTTCGAGCGCGTGGACAGCGACCCCTCGCGGATCTGGTACGTCATAGTCGCCGATAGTGACGACCGCGTCGTTGGTGAGGCCGGGCTGCTCCGGCTGTCCCCCGAGTGGCGCACCACGGACATGACCGTTATTGTCGGTGAGAAGGAAGAGAGAGGGAAGGGCCACGGCAGCGAGGCCGGACGGCTTCTGCTCGACTTCGCATTCAACTACCTCGGGCTGCACAGGGTGGCGATCGGCGTGGTCGGGTTCAACGAGGCGGCGCTTTCGTTCTGGAAGAAGCTCGGGTTCCGCGAGGAGGGTGTCCAGCGCGACGGCTACTTCCGCGACGGCGCCTTCCACGACTTCGTGATGATGAGCATACTGGAGGACGAGTGGCGGGAGCGGTACGGAGGTGCGGGCGCTCCATGAGGACGGAGGCGCCCGTATGAGGCGGACAGTGAGACTGGGGCCCGCGGTTCTCCACGGGTTCGCCCTGGCCGTTATCACTCTCGTCGCCATGATCGTGGGTTTCGCGGTCTACAACCTGGTTGGACTCAGGGATCAGATCGCAGTTCAGGTGCTGACAGCGGGCGTTGTATGCGTGGTAGCGTTTGCGGTCTGGGGTTTCGTGGTTCACAGGTTGTTCCACGGCAGGCTCTCTCTCGCTGACCTCAAGGAACTCGGCGCCGCCTACGCGGCTGCGCTTCTGTGGACACCGGTGCTGTTCGTCCCGGTGCACTACGCGACTCAGGGCTATCTGACGGGTTTCGGGAACATACTGGCAACGTGGCTGTTCCAGGTGCCGTTCAATCTGCTCGCGCTGATGGTGGCGAACGGACGGCTGACGGTAGCGGCAAACGGGGAGGACGATGCCTGAGTCCGTTGACGGCGCGCACGCTCTGGCTCCGGCGCTCGCCGATGAGCTGGCCGCGTTCGACGACTTCGGGACGCCGACAACGGTCGGAGTGACCGAGGTCGACGGGCCTTCCGGGCGCGTGTCTGTCGATACGTTCACCAACGAATTCTGGACCTCGAAGCAGCGGGCCGCCAACCGGCTGCACGAGATCTCCTACCGCGCG
>DAOWCM010000239.1 GCA_030639555.1 Candidatus Eiseniibacteriota bacterium
CGCGCGTCGACGAGGCGTTCGACCTCTACAGGCGCGTGGGCATCGACGCGGTGAAGACCGGCTACGCGGGCGGCATCTACCCTCGCGGGCAGCATCACCACGGACAGTGGATGGTCTTCCACTACAGGAAGATACTCGAGAGTGCGGCGGAGAAGCGCATCATGCTGGACGTCCATGAGCCCATCAAGCCGACCGGCATCTCGAGAACCTACCCGAACATGATGACGAGAGAGGGCGTCCGTGGAATGGAGTACAACGCGTGGAGTGAGGGCAACCCGCCCGAGCACACGACCATTCTCCCATTCACGAGAATGCTCGCAGGGCCGCTCGACTACACGCCGGGCATCTTCGACCTCACGTTCGACAGGCACAAACCCGACAATCGCGTCCACACCACGATGGCGAAGCAGCTCGCGCTCTACGTCGTGCTTCTGAGCCCGCTCCAGATGGCACCCGACCTCCCGGAGAACTACGAGGGGCATCCCGCGTTCGAGTTCATCGAGCGCGTCCCGTGCACGTGGGATGAGACGCGGGTGCTCGACGCCGCGATCGGCGACTACGTGGTCATCGCCCGACGACGAGGACGCGACTGGTTCGTCGGCGCCATCAGCGACGAGAGAGCCAGAACGCTGGAAGTGCCGTTGGACTTCCTGGAGGCGGGATCGAAGTACTCCGCGCGCGTCTTCCGTGACGCGGCGGGCGCCCACTGGGAAACGAACCCGACGGCGATCGACGTCGTCACGTTCGGGGTCAGCGCGGGAGAGCCGGTGGTACTCGACCTCGCCGCCGGCGGCGGCCAGGCCATGTGGCTCTCGCCCGTGTCCGAGTGACGTCAGGCAGAGGGCAAACAACCAGGAGGTGAAGCGTGCACCAGTGCAGATCCCTGTCCACCGCGGCAGCCGCGACGCTGCTGGCGGCTGCGTTGCTACTGTCGGGCAAGGGCGTGGCCGCGGAGGATGCGGCATACAACCTGCCACCGGGCGACGGCCCACCTCCCACGGTGTTCGACCGCATCGCGAACGCAGGTACAGCGGACGACCACGACGGTGCGGACCACGTCATCGTCTACAATCGCACCGTCAACCGCGTGAAGTCGTCGGGCGTCACGTACACCGACGACTACCTGCTGTACAAGGTCCTCACACCTGCCGGGTGTCGGAACCAGTCGGTGCAGCGGTGGCGCTACGAACCGTGGAGCAGCTTCGTCGACGTGCGCGAGGTCAACATCGTCCGCGGTGAGGAGACAATACCGGTGGACGTCGCGCTGGTCCACGAACTGCCCGCCCCTCAGTCCGGCATCTACTGGAACGCCGCTATCAAGACGCTTCAGCTGCCGCGCCTCCGCGTGAACGACGGCATCGAGCTCCGCGTTTTCCGGAAGGGCTACAGCTACGCGCTGCTGGCGGAGGAAGGCGGAGTCACAGGAGCGAGCGGGGCGCGGGACCTCGAACGGACGACGACACCCAACCACGTACCGGATGATGACAAGTACATCCCACCCATGCCGGGGGAGTACTTCGACATCGTGCTCTTCCAGACGAACGCGCCCATCATCGAGAAGGAGTACGTGCTGAGCCTGCCGTCCGACAAGCGGCTGCACTCGGAGGTCTACAACGGCCCGCTCTACTCGAGCACGAGCTACTCCGCGGACACCACCCGATACGCATGGTGGGCCCACGACGTGCCTCCTAGGACCAGCGAGCCGCGCGCCGCCGGCTGGAGCGACGTGGTCCCCAAGGTCGTGGTGGCGACCGTCGAGAGCTGGGAGGCGAAAAGCAGGTGGTTCTTCGACGTCAACGAGGGACAGTTCGAGGTCACGCCCGAGATCCAGGCCAAGGTCGAGGAGATCTTCGAGGTCGCGGGAGTGACCGCTGCGTCGGAGGAACGCAAGGCCGAGGCGCTCGTTCACTGGGTGGCCCAGAACATCCGATACAGCGGGCAGACGATGGGCGAGGGCGAGGGGTTCACGCTGCACTCGGGCGCGATGATCTTCGAGCAAAGAAGCGGCGTCTGCAAGGACATCGCCGGCATGCTGGTAACGATGATGCGCGCGGCCGGGATGGACTCCTACGCCGCGATGACCATGGCGGGAAGCCGCATAGAAGCGACGCCGGCCGACCAGTTCAACCACTGCGTGTGCGCGCTCAAGAAAGCCGACGGCGGCTTCGAGATGTACGACCCGACGTGGGTCCCGTACATGAACGACATCTGGTCGAAGTACGAGACGGAGCAGCAGTACCTCATCGGCTCTCCTCAAGGACACGGGCTCGCGAGCATCGACTACAGCCCGCCCGAGGAGTCGCCCCTCTTCATCAGGCACGACGCCACACTCAGCGAGGACGGCACACTCGCGGGCACCCTCAGGCTGTCGGGCGCGCGGGCGATGGACTCCAGGCTGCGCAACCTCGTCAGCGGAGGTCGCATCCTGGACGTCGAGGACGACATCGCCGAGCTCCTGTCGAACATCGGAAACCGCGTCGAGATCGCACGACTGGACCACGTCACGCTCAACGACTTCAGCGAGAACGCGTGGATCGAGGTCGACTACAGGATCCCCGGGTTCGCGCTACCGGTGGGAGAGGGCCTGGAATTCCAGAGCCCCATGATGTCCGTCACTATGGGCAACGGCTGGCTCTTCAGGGCAGGCGCCTACGACTGGGCCGACGAGCGTGAGGGTGACCTCTTCCTGTGGTTCACACAGCTCATCGACGGCAGGGAGACCATCAGGCTGCCAAGGGGCTACGAGGTGGTCGACCCGCCGGCATCCGAGGAGGTCGACGAGACGTACGCCTCTTTCAAGGGCGACAGTGAAATGGACGGAAGAAACCTGGTGATCACGCAGCACGCCGAGGTGCGGCGGCGCCAGATACCTCCCGACGGGTACGCGGGCTTCAAGACCGCGCTGGACGAGGCTCACGACTGGGCCGATCACGTGTATCGCGCAGAGAAGGGAGGCGAGCGATGAAACTCCACACGCACCCCACCCGGGTTCTTCCATCAGCGCTGCTTCGGGCTACGCTTCTCGCACCCCTCCTCATCTCAGCCCTGGTACTGCTGTCCGCGGTCCCGGCCGGCGCCGCCCCGCAGTCCGCGGCAGGCGGGCACGACATCGGCGAACTCATGACCGCGGCTGAGGAACATTACGACCTGACGAGACTCGACGCCGTGCTTCTTCTCGAAGACCTGACGGTCACCGTAGCTGCCGGCAGCCGGCGGACGACGGTCCACCGCGTCGCGTGGCTGGGCACGGAGATCGGACTCGACGCATACGGGGACCTGAGAATCCCGCACAACACCGGTACCTCGACGCTCGAGGTCGTCGCTCTGCGAACCTGGATGGACGGGCGGTGGTGGCCGGACGAATCGGAGATCAGCCCAACCGCCGTCGTCGAGACCACACCCGGCGCGATCCAGAGTGCGGACGACTACACGACGATGCGCGAGACGATGCTCCTGCACGACGGCATCGAGCTCCCGTGCATCGTGGAAACCATTTACACGATCACGGAACGCCGGCCGGCCCAGTACGGGTTCGACGGGCTGTGGACCTTCCCAAAGGCCGATCCGGCCGTGATGACGCGCCTCGCCATTGAGGTTCCGAAGGGTATGACTCTGCACCACGCGGAGCGGAACGGAGCGCCCGAGCCTGCGCTCGACCGCAGCGGAGCAGATACCGATATTTACGTGTGGCGCGCCGAGTTCGTCGACCGTCTGGCCCGACCGCTCACCGGGGGAGCGACCGCGTACGCCCCGCACGTCGCGTGGTCGACCTGGGAGAGCTGGGGTGCGCTCGGTGAGGCCGTCGCGGCTTCGGTGAGAGCAGCGGCCTCCGTGAACGAAGCGCTTGCCGACAGCGTCGCGAACCTCGTCGACGGCCGTCCGGTCCCGCTCGCCAGGGCAGAGGCCGTGGCGGACTTCATCAACGAGACGACCCGGGCGGTCCGGTACAACGACTCGCACTGGC
>DAOWCM010000145.1 GCA_030639555.1 Candidatus Eiseniibacteriota bacterium
CTTCGCGATCGAGTGCAAGACACTGATGACGAAGTCGAAGATCCCATCACTCGACTACGCCATCAATCCCTATCTGGGCTGTGAGCACGGGTGCGCGTACTGCTACGCGACCTTCATGGCCAGGTTCAGCGACATCAAGGATGAGTGGGGCAGCTTCGTCGGGGTCAAAGAGAACGCGCCGGAGGTTCTGCGGAAGGAGATCCCCCGCAGGAGGCCCGGCGTCGTCAGCTTCGGGACGGTCTGCGACGCCTACCAGCCGGTGGAGGAGCGGTACGGCATCACAAGGTCGTGTCTTGAAGCGTTCATCGGTGCGGACGGATTCGAGGTCGGCGTGCTCACCAAGTCCGACCTCGTGCTCCGGGACGTCGACGTGCTATCGAAACTACCGAGCGCGGATGTGGGATTCAGCATCACGTGTCTCGACCGCGGACTCGCAGTCGCGTTCGAGCCCGGCGCGCCATCCCCGTCGAGGAGGCTCGCGGCGATGCGGGAGCTCTCGCAGGAGGGCATCCCCGTGTGGGGGTTCTTCGGGCCGGTGCTGCCCACGTTCACCGACACTGAGGAGGAGATCGCTGAGATGCTCAGAGCAATGGCGGAGGCGGGCGCGGTGCGGGTGCTCGTCGACGCGATGAATCTCTACCCGAAGGTGCAGAACAGCGTGCGTGCCCTCATCGCCGGGGTATTTCCAGACAGGCTGGAGGCATTTGACACGGTGCGGCGTGATCCTGCGGCTTACGCTTCCGCGCTCTCAGAGCGGGTGGCGACCGCCGCGCGCTGTGTCGATCTTAAGGTCGATGTGTGCTTCTAGTGGCCTTTCTGTCGTGACTGTGGTTCACTGTATGTGCGCGGGCTGAACGCGGCCCGTGCGCGTTTTCACGTGGACGAATACGTGGCGCCCTTCCTTGTATCTATCTCTGGACGGCGTCGTCTTGGGGGAGTCTTGATGGTGCGCGATGTCGGGCAAGCCTTGCAGGCAGGGCATGAGACAGGCGATGCCGAGCTTGCTTCGAAGGCCAAGGGTGGGAACATTGACGCGTTCGGCGAATTGGTCGAGCGCTATAAGGAGAGGGCCTACATGATCGCCCTCGGATTCGTCGGCAATCCCGACGACGCGATGGACCTGTCGCAGGAGGCCTTCGTGAAGGCGTTCAAGGCGATGCGTACGTTCAGAGACGGCTGTGATTTCTATCCGTGGTTCTACGCCGTTCTCAGGAACACGTGCTTCAACTTCCTTCGCAGGAGGAAGACCAGGAAAGAGAGTTCGCTCGACGCGGCACGGGAGTACGGGTTCGACGTCGTTGACGGCGCACCGGGCCCATCAGCGGCCCTCGAACTCAAGGAGATGAGGGCTCTCGTGCGCGCGGAGATCGACAATCTGGCGCCGGTCCACAAAGAGATCCTGCTGCTCAGGCACTACGAGCTGCTCTCCTACAAAGAGATGGCGGGAGTGCTCGGGTGCCCCATCGGAACCGTGATGTCGAGGCTCTACGCGGCGCGCCAGGCGCTGAAGGCCAGGCTCACACGATACATGACCGAGGGCGGCGGCTCGGCGCTCGGGGACGATGTCCGTGACGGGCGGGGAGGACGATGATGGCGTGCGGACGATTCAAAGAGCTGATGATGGCCAGCCTCGACGGGGAGATCAGCGCGGAGGATCGCGCCGAGCTCGAGTCGCATCTGGCCGAGTGCGCCGACTGTAGACGCGAGTTTGACGAACACACAACGCTCTCGGAGCTCGTCGGCGAGATCGAACTGACAAAGCCGTCTCAGGAGGACATGATGAAGTACTGGCCGAGTGTCTACGCGAAGATCGAGCGCGGCGCGGGCTGGGGGCTCGTTGTCATAGGGGCGCTGATCTGGGTTGCCTACGGGATCTACCTCTTCATCACCGACCCGACCATCGGGAGTATGACCAAGTTCCTGATCGCGCTGCCCGTGGTCGGCGTGTTGATGCTGCTCATCAGCGTCATCCGCGAGAGAAACAACGTGAGCAGGAGCGAACGATACAAGGAGGTCGAGCGATGATCGTCGTGACTAGCGACAGCATTCCCGGAAGGCGCGTGGTGAAAACGCTCGGCCTGGTCAAGGGCAACACCATCCGGGCGCGCCACGTGGGCAAAGACATTCTGGCAGGTCTCAAAGGGCTTGTTGGCGGAGAGATAGCCGAGTACACAAAGATGGTAGCGGAGTCCCGCGAGCAGAGCCTCGATCGCCTGGTCGAGGAGGCCGAGGCGCTCGGCGCGAACGCTGTCGTGGCCATCAGGTTCACCACCGCGAGCATGATGCAGGGTGCGGCGGAGCTTCTGGCCTACGGGACGGCCGTGATCGTCGAGGAGGAATAGGGGCCGCGGGTGCGACAGGGAGCGGAATTCCGAACTCACATATAATGTGCTTGACTCAGTTTCTTGCACTGGAGTAGTATGAAGTTGTAGGGTGGGCCGGACGTGGTCAGCGTGAGCAGCAAGCACTGCTTGAGCGGGGCGCAGTCTCCTCTGTGGGGGCAGTGTCCCGCGATTTCGTTTCGGGTCGGTGGGGCGTTGAGGAGAGGCCGAGCCATGAAGATGTGTGCATGTTTCTTGATCATCACGGTAGCACTGGCAGGGTGCGAGGGGTCAGACGTCGCCGGGGTCGGCGGGCGGCCGTCGAAACGCCCCGAGGAAGCCACCATGCTGCCGATGTGTCCCTCGCTCTACAGGGTCGGCGGCACACATGACCCCGCCAGCCCCAACTACAACCCCGGTGTGGCCGATACGGCGCTGATGCACATCCCGCACACATTTGCGTGGAGCGGACGTGACCCGCACGGTGTCTGCGATCCGCTTCTCTACCGCTATCGCCTGGACGAGGGCGCGTTCTCGGATTGGGCGGCCGACACGACGGTTATTGTCGACGGGCTATCCGACGGCGGACACCAGCTCATCGCACAGCCTGGATGCCCTGCTGTCCACGGAATCGAGGAGAGCTTCGGCTTCATCGTCAACTTCGACCCTGACAGCGAGATCGTTGAGCCCCCGGACGCAAATGGAACGCTGACGGTTGCGGACGGAGATACACTGTGGGTCAGGGTTATCGCGCACGACAGGGAGGAACTCGAGGGCGTGGGGGGTGGCATCGCTCAGATCGTGATGACGATGGACAACAGCGACACGATGTCGTTCGTTTCCTCTAACGTCGCGGAGTGGTGGTGGAGTTCCGACGCCGACCCCGGGAGTGGTCACTACATCGAGAGTCGCAACTCACCCCAGGGGGGCAACGCCGCACACCTGATCAAGGCGCGCGCTCAGGACGTTGATGGAAGGTGGGAGGCGCCGAACAGCGAAGCGACATACATGTTCTGGTACAACTTACCGCCGACTTGCACCATCACCTACCCCGCAGACGGTGACACGCTCGGGAGCGACTTCACGGTCCAGTGGGAGGGCACCGATCCGGACGGAGACGTCGTGCAGTTCCAGTACGTCCTCGACCCGTGGCTCCACGCGTACGAACTCACGGAGGCCAGCGAGATGCTCTACGAGGACATCGAGCCCGGCCTGCACGAGTTCCGTATCAGGGCTCAGGACGGGTCCGGATGCTGGGGGATCTCGTGGCAGATCATCACGTTCTACGTGGAGTGACTTACCAGGCGAGGACGCACCGGCCATTCGAGGTGCGTCGGAACGGCAGGCACTAGCCAAGGAAAGCGGCGGTACGGTGAGAGACCGAGCCGCCGCTTCAGTTTCGACCCACCGCTAGTGGTCACAAACGTTCTGGCCGGCCACCAGGGTGCCGTCGAGATAGGACTGCACGATCTCCTTCGGGTCGGTACTGGCCGCACCGACCATGACCTCGACACCTGCCTGACTGAACAGCTCCTGGGCTCTGCTGCCCATTCCACCGGCTATCACCATGTTCACGCCGCGTTCGTTGAGCCACGCGGGAAGAAGGCCGGGCTGGTGTGGTGGCGCCTCAAGGACTTCCACCACTTCGGCTTCCACTGCTGTCCCTCCGGATGTCTCCTTCGGCGAGAATATGACGAACTCCTCGCAG
Source organism: Candidatus Eiseniibacteriota bacterium (assembly GCA_030639555.1). Lineage (GTDB taxonomy): Bacteria > Joyebacterota > Joyebacteria > Joyebacterales > Joyebacteraceae > JALGZG01. The sequence continues at coordinate 4,030 of DAOWCM010000145.1, forward strand.
TGCCCGAAGTGTGCGGAGAGTTTTCCGCCGGTGACCGGCACGGCTATCTTCCGTCCCTCGCCAGCCTGCGTGCTCGCCGTGCTCGGGTCCGGCGCCGCTCCTGCCTGGCGCGCGGTAGGTTCTGAGTGCATCTCCGCCTCCTTGTTGGATCCACCCTCGATGTTGGCGATGAGCTTGGCGACTGCCGCGGCGAACGCTGTCGCGCCGGGGGTTCCGCCCGCAAGGAACGGGCCGAGGGACCCCGCGTCGCATGCCTTCACGAGCTCCGGGTCTATCGGTATGCTGCCCAGAAATGGGACGCCCATATCCTCTGCCATCGAGGCTCCGCCTCCGGAGCCGAACACGTCGACCTTCGTCCCGCAGCTGGGGCACACGAAACCGCTCATGTTCTCTATGACGCCCAATATAGGAAGGTGGAGCTGTCTCGAGAACCCTATCGACCGCCGGACGTCGTTCGTGGACAGGGCCTGTGGTGTCGTCACTATGAGGGCGCCGTCCACTCCCTTGATGAGCTGTGCCACCGACAGCGGCTCGTCCCCGGTTCCAGGGGGACTGTCGACGATCAGGTAGTCGAGATCTCCCCACTCCACGTCGCGCAGGAACTGCTTGATTACCCCGTACTTCAGCGGGCCCCTCCATATCACTGCTTCGTCGCGGCCCTGGAGAAGCAACCCCATCGACATCACGCCGACGCCGGTTGACGAGACGACCGGGTGAATCGATCCCCCCGTGCCGACCACACGCTCTCCCTCCACTCCGAGCAGTCGTGGAATGCTCGGACCGTGGATGTCGATGTCGAGCACGGCCACGCGCTTACCGCGCTTGGCCAGATCGACAGCGAGGCCGGCGGCCACGGAACTCTTCCCCACACCACCCTTCCCCGAGAGGACAAGAATCTTGTGCTTGATGTGTGAGAGCTTCCGGTTCAGCTCCTCGTCCTCGGCCGGCTGGTGCTTCGCCGTCGCCTCGGCCTCGACTCCCGCGTCGGGTGTCGCCTTCACATTTCTCCTGTCGTCACTTCCTCCCATGCGGTCCTCCTGTTGGGGCGTTAGCCCATGTCTGCCCGCGCTGCTCGATTCACGGACCTCTGCATCAGAGGCCGAGCGTTGCCCTGACGTTGCTCCACACGTCTCTGATCGCGGTTGCGGCGGGGCCGTCGGAATGCTCCACTACTGAGAGGCCGTTGACCTGTGCCGCCGTGACGGCGTCGTCGTAAGGAATGCGGGCGGCGACCGAAATGCCTGAGCTTGTGCACCACTCTTCGATGCGCGCCGCGGCGTCCGGATTTATGTCATGTTTGTTAATGGTCACGGTAACGGGGACACCCAGTTTCTTCGCCACGCCCGCGACCCGTTCCAGGTCGTGCAGCCCGGACACCGTGGGCTCTGTGACCATGAGCGCCAGGTCGGCGCCCGTGAGAGATGCTATCACGGGACAGCCTATGCCGGGAGAGCCGTCTATGAGTGACAGCGCAGCGCCCCGTTTCCTGGCCACTGTGGCCGCCTGAGATCTCACCATGGTGACGAGCTTCCCCGAGCTCTCCTGTCCTATGCCCAGGCGGGCGTGAACCAGTGGGCCCAGTCTGGATTCCGAGACGGCCCATTCGCCGGTCATCGCGTCCTCCAGACGTATGGTGTCGGTCGGGCATGCGATGACGCATGCGCCGCACCCCTCGCACGCCAGTGGGTCCACCGAGTACTTCGTTCTGGTGGGATCGGCAGGGTCGCTCTCCTGAATGATCGAGTCGAAGCGACACACCTCCGCGCAC
>DAOWCM010000077.1 GCA_030639555.1 Candidatus Eiseniibacteriota bacterium
ACGAGGACAAGGGCCGCGTCATTGGCAAGAACGGGCGGACCGCGAAGGCGCTCCGTGCGATCATCGGCGCGGCGGCGACGAAGGCCGAGAAGAAGGCCACGGTCGAGATCATTGACTAGGCGCTCTCCGGATTCCCGAATGCCGGAGCGACCGCTTCCGAGGGCCGTCCGATGAAACAGCTGGACGACTGGATCGAAGCGGGAGCGATAGTGCGACCACACGGTCTCAAGGGAGAGGTGGTCGTCGATCTGGCCCGGGACCTGTTGGAGGTCGTCACCGAGTCGATGAAACTCAGGGTCACCGGCCGCCGAGAGGGGGAGCGTGTCCTCACCGTGGAGCGGGCGCGCAACCACAAGGCCCGCAAAGTGGTGCAGTTCAAGGGCGTGAGTACCGTGGAGGACGCTGAGGCCCTTCGTGGATGGTCGGTCTGGCTGACGAGAAAGCAGATCGGCCCGTTGGAGGAGGATCGCTGGTTCGTCCAGGACATCGTCGGGATTGACGTCTATACGGACGAGGACGAGTACCTTGGGAAGCTCGCCGAGGTGATGCACATGCCGGGGAACGACGTCTACGTCGTTCGGAATGACGAGAAGGAAATCCTGCTTCCGGTCATCGACGATGTCGTCAGAAGTGTGGACATCGACTCGGGCAGGATGGTGATTCACCTGATGGAGGGACTGGCGTAGGGGGCATCTCTTGAGGATAGACGTCTTGACGCTCTTCCCGGAGATGTTCGAGGGCCCCTTGAGCGAGAGCATTCTCCGGCAGGCGCAGGAGAAGGGCCTTCTGACCATCGGCCTTACGAACATCAGGGATTTCGCCAGGGACAAGCACCGGACCGCCGACGACTATCCGTACGGTGGCGGCAGCGGGATGGTGATGAAGCCCGACCCGATCTTCGAAGCTACCGAGAGCGTGCTCGCCGGGCGGTTGGGAGAGACCGCCGAAGGTCCGGGTGAGCCTGCCGTGATCTTGCTCTCGGCGCGCGGCCGGCTGTTTGATCAGGCGCTGGCGGCGGAGCTGGCGACGCGGGAGAGACTCGTTCTCATCTGCGGACGCTACAAGGGTGTCGATGAGCGCGTGACTTCACTGGTCACGCACGAGATCTCCATCGGCGACTACGTTCTGACCGGCGGAGAGATCGCGGCGATGGTGATAGTGGACGCCGTCGCTCGTCTGGTCCCCGGGGTGCTCGGGGATATCGAGTCGGCCGAGACGGATTCCCACTTCGACGGGCTTCTGGGACCCCCGACCTACACGCGGCCGGAGGAGTACAGGGGGTTGCGGGTGCCGGACGTGCTCGTGTCCGGGAATCACGAGAGAATACGGTTGTGGCGACGGAAGGCCGCGCTGCGAGTGACGAAGGAGAGGCGGCCTGATCTTCTGGACGCGACGAAGCTAGTCGACGAGGACCTCGAAATCCTCGAAGAGATAGAGCAGGAAGATGCAAACGAGTAGACCGAACAGACAGCGCGGGGCCCGGGGTCCCAGGGAGTTGAGATGAACGACAGGGTAAGAGAGGTAGAACGTAGCCACACGCGTGAGGACATCCCCGAGTTTGCGGTCAGTGATACCGTCCGGGTGCACGTTCGTATCCGTGAGGGTGACAAGGAGAGAACGCAGGCGTTCGAGGGAACGGTCATCGCGAGGCAGGGCACCGGCCCCAACGAGACGTTCACGGTGCGCAGGGTGGCGCAGGGCATAGGCGTCGAGAGAGTCTTTCCGGTGTCCTCGCCGAACGTCCAGCAGATCGTGGTCACGCGTCACGGCAAGGCGCGCAGGGCCAAGTTGTACTACCTGAGGAAGAGAACGGGCAAGGCGGCGAAGACAAAGGCCCGCGACCTGCGGTAGCACGTTCCCCTTGTGAGAGACACGGGCGATGGCCGAATCCGAGACCAGGTACGGCGAGGGGGAGGCCAGCCCGGACGCGGCCGAGACGGGCCGCGACCCGGGTTGCGAGCCGGGCGCCCCGCATGATCTCTCCAGTATGACCGTTCGACAAGTAGGCGAGTACGTCGCCGGAGCTCACCCCGAGCCCGGCGACTCTCTTTGGCGCGCGCTTGAGGGCGATCCCCGAAAGGGCGTGCGAGGCCTGTGCGACCGACTGGTGCGGCGCAGGAACTCGGAACTCCGCGCGCTCGAGCGCGAGGAGCGGATGCGCAGGAGCGAGGCCGAGCTCTGGGCCCAGGGCGTGGAGCACGTGGCCGGCGTCGACGAGGCCGGACGCGGGCCTCTCGCCGGACCGGTGGTGGCAGGGGCCGTCGTCCTTCCCCGGGACCTCTCGATTCGAGGCATCGACGACTCAAAGAAGCTGAGCCCCGCGAAGCGCGAGGAGCTCTTTGAGCTCATCATGCGTGACGCCGTATCGGTCGGCACCGGCATCACGTCAGAGGGTGTCATCGACGAGATCAACATCCTGAAGGCGACGCAACTGGCGATGCGCGAGGCCGTCGCAGGGCTCGACGTGACGCCCTCGCACGTGCTCGTGGACGGTGACCCCATTCCCGCCCTCGACTTCCCGCAGACGGCCATCCGCCAGGGAGACGGCAAGTCCACCGTCATAGCCGCGGCGTCCATCGTGGCCAAGGTCACGAGGGACAGGATGATCGTCGAGCTGGACGATCGCTACCCCGGCTACGGGTTCGCCAGGCACAAGGGCTACGGGACGAAGGAGCACATCTCAGCGCTCATGCGCCTGGGCCCGTGCGAGATACACCGTCGCTCGTTCAGGGTCGTGCTCGACGCGGCGGGCGGGCTCTCGGAGCTCTACTCGGGGTTCCGGGCTGCGCTCCTGGCGGCCCCCGACGCGGAGCGTCTGGACCGCATCGCCCGCGAGATAGCGTGCGAGAAGGAGAGGCTGATTGCCTTCGAGCTCTCCAAGTTGAGGGGCCTCTACAAACGCTGCTACGTGCGTCTGCGATCGGGCATCCGCGCGGCTCGCTAGACGCGTGATTCGTCATCCCCCTGCTCATTGCGTGTGATTCGTCATCCCCCTGCTCATTGCGTGTGATTCGTCATCCCCCTGACAAGCGAATTCCCCGTGGAGTGTCTCCATGTCTACCAGACAGCTTGGCGAGCTCGCCGAGAGGGTCGCCGCGGCGTTCCTCCAGATGAAGGGCTACGCCATACTAGCTACGAACTACAACTTCCAGAGACATGAGATCGACATCGTCGCCGAGGTGGAGGGTCGCATCGTCTTCGTCGAGGTGAAGTGCAGGTCGGGTCGGGGGTACGGTTCCCCTCGCGAGGCGGTCGGGAGGGAGAAAATGCGGCGCATCGTCCACGCGGCCCGGGGATTCCTGGCCGAACGGAACCTCAGCGACACGTCGTCACGTTTCGATGTCGTCGAGGTGCGCATCGAGCGTGGCGGTCTGTCACTCGTGGTCGAGCACATAGTCGGGGCGTTCGGCGCCGACGGACGGGGGTGGTGACGGTGCTTGCGAGAGTGCTGAGCGGAGGGGTGAGCGGGATCGATGGGTACGTGGTCAGGGTCGAGGCGGACGTCAGCCGGGGGCTGCCCTCGTTCTCGACGGTCGGTCTCGGCGACAGCGCCGTACGCGAGGGGCGCGACCGTGTGGCCTCGGCCATACGGAACTCGGGATTCAAGTTTCCGATGGAGCGCGTCACCGTCAACCTGGCCCCGGCGGACGTCCGGAAGGAGGGGGCCGGCTTCGATCTGCCCATTGCCTTGGGTATTCTGGCGGCCACCGGACAGGTGGAAGCGAGGGCGCTCGAACGCGTGGCCGTGATGGGAGAGCTGGCGCTCGACGGGTCCACCCGCCGCGTGAAGGGCGTGCTGCCGATGGCCGTGGCCGCGGTGCGCGCGGGGCTCACCGGGATGATCGTTCCTCCGGCCAACGCGAGAGAGGCTTCGGCCGTGGGGCGACTCAGCGTGCTGCCGGTCGCGAGCCTGAAGAGTGCCGTCAGGGTTCTCGCGGGAGGGGAGCCAGATGCTCTCCCCGAGGACTCCGGCAGCCGTCCCGACCCGGGAGGCCGCGCGGAGGACCTGTCGGACGTTCGCGGACAGGAGCACGCCAAGCGTGCTCTCGAGGTGGCGGCCGCCGGGGGGCACAACCTGCTGATGGTGGGGCCGCCGGGAGTGGGGAAGACGATGCTCGCGCGGCGGATGGCGGCGATACTCCCGGATCTGACGGAAGAGGAGGCGCTGATCGTCACGACCATCCACAGTGTCGCGGGTCTGCTTCCCGAGGGGGCCGGGCTCGTCACGGCCCGGTCGTTCAGGGCGCCGCACCACACGGTGTCCGCGGCGGGGCTGGTCGGCGGGGGCAACGTTCCGCGTCCGGGAGAGGTCAGTCTGGCGCACAAGGGAGTTCTGTTCCTGGACGAACTTCCGGAGTTCCGTCGGGATGCGCTGGAGGCGTTGAGGCAGCCGGTCGAGGAGGGCCGCGTGACCATCACGAGGTCCATGTCGACGGTCTCGTTCCCGTGCGAGTTTGCCCTAGTCGCCAGCATGAACCCCTGTCCGTGCGGCAACCTCGGTCATCCGCGGGTGCCGTGCAGATGCACGCCGCCGGAGATCAGGCGCTACCTGTCGAAGATCTCCGGGCCCCTTCTTGACAGGATCGACGTCCGGGTCTCGTTGGGGACGCCCGCGTTCGAGGAACTCGCAGGAGGCCCGGCGTGCGACGACACCCGGGGGGCCCGCGAGCGGGTGCTTACGGCGCGGCGTGTGCAGGAAGAGCGGGCGCAGAGCGCCGACCCAGACCGGGGCGGATTCGCCCTCGTCAATGCGAGACTTCACGTTGCAGTTCTCGACGATGCAGTGCGGATGAGCACGGAAGCCCGCAGCGTCGTGCGAAGCGCGGTCAGGAAGCTCGACCTGTCCGCGCGCTCCTACCACAAGGTACTGCGGGTCGCGAGGACCATCGCCGACCTGGCGGAAGCGGGGGCGGTGGCTGCCGAGCACGTGTCCGAGGCCCTGCAGTACAGGTCCGACCCGGGGCTGCCGAGGGCCCCGGGCGGGCGCCCACGCGGGTCATAGGTGCCGGCAGGTGCACAATCCGTCGAAACAGCTTGCAGCTGGACAGGACTATGCTACAAGACTACAATTACGACATAAGTCAAGTCCTCAATGGAGGGAGCACCCATGCCGAGCGCTTTCCGACACGTACTGGTGTGCGCTGTCGTAGCCATGACGCTGGTCTCGCTTCAGGGCCCGGCGCCGGCCGAGACAGACGGTGTCACTGACCCTGCGATCGAGGCGATCCAGCGCGAGATCGATGCGAACGGATACACCTGGACTGCGAAGCGGAACTGGACGACCGATCTGAGCGAGGAGGAGTTTCAGAGACTCCTCGGCGCCCGCATTCCGCCCGAGGTCCTCAGGCGATTCGAAGTGCTGGACGCCGACGATTTCCCGATCGCCCGCGACCTGCCCGACAGCTTCAGCTGGCGGACGATGGGTGGCGTCACGCCCGTCAAGAGCCAGGGTGGGTGCGGTAGCTGCTGGGACTTCGCGGCCCACAGCGCTCTCGAGGCAATGATCCTCATCTACTCCGGAGCCGAACTCGACCTGTCCGAGCAGCAGATCCTGTCGTGCGAGACGGGCGGCTACGGCTGCAGCGGCGGGTGGTACTCCTGGGCCTGGAACTACATCAGGGGGAACGGCTCGGTCGACGAGACGTGCATGCCGTACGAGGCGGACGACACGGTGCCCTGCGCCGACGAGTTCTGCGACAAGGTCGCGACCTGCAAGCGCTGGATAGACATCCCCAGGGATGTGGACGCCATCAAGACCGCCGTCCTCGACGGCCCCGTGGCAACCGCGTTCACCGTCTACAGCGACTTCGGCTCATACGGCTCGGGATGCTACGACCACGAGGACACCGACCCCATCAATCACGCCGTAGCGATCGTCGGATGGGACGACAACAAGTGCGGTCCCGGAGACGGCGCCTGGCTCTGCAAGAACAGCTGGGGCGACTGGTGGGGCGATCTGGGCGGCTTCTTCTGGATCAAGTATGGGGCCGCGGCGGTAGGGACCGCCACGCAGCAGGTCTTCTACTACGCCGGAGACAGCATCGTGCACGACGCGCACACGGTGGATGATTCGACAGGCGACGGGGACGGCTGGTGTGATCCCGGGGAGAGCATCACGATGTCCGTCGCTCTCGAGAACGAGATCGTGTCTCCCGGGCGGCTGAATGTAGCGGCGTCGCTCTCGAGCGGAAGTGCGTACGTTGCCGTGACGCAGTCCTCCGTGAACTACGGGAGCATGAGTCCCGGAGAGACCAAGTGGGGTCTCTCGTCCTACGCCTTCACCGTGGATGAGTTCGCACCTGCCGGCGAGGTCGTGGAGTTCGTGCTGGACATAACGGCCGACGCGGGCTACGCCGGTTCGGACACGTTCGACGTCGTGCTCGGGGCCACGCCGATCATCCTCGTGGACGACGACGCGGGCGAGGGGACCGAGGCCTACTTCAAGGCGGCGCTCGACAACAACGACTACATCTATCAGAACTGGAACGAGCAGTCCCAGGGCCCCATACCGCTGTCGGAACTCGAGCGCTACACCGTCGTGGTCTGGGACTGCGGCTGGGGAGGCAAGCCCGGCGACGACAATCGCCCGACGCTCTCGTCCTTCCTCGACAACGGCGGGCAGCTGCTGATATCCGGCGAGGACATCGGCTGGTCGCTGGTCGACGCGGGCAACTCGAGCTCGCAGCAGTGGTACGAGGACTACCTGCACGCCGATTACGTGCTTGATGACTCCGGCTACCGCGACGTCGCCGGCGTGTCCGGCGATCCGATCGGCGACGGACTCTCGTTCACACTTAACGGACCCGACTCCGCGATGAACCAGGAGTACCCGAGCGAGATCGAGCCGAGGAGCGGCGCGACCGCCGTGTTCCGGTACGACGGGAGCTCGGAGGGCGCCATTCGCTACAGCACCGGGCACCGAGAGATCTACTTCGCGTTCGGTCTCGAGGGCGTCACCGGCTCCGCGATGCGGGACACCATCATGAGACGGAGCGTCGAGTGGCTGGCCGACGGTGCGTGGCCCGATACGGAGCAGCCGATGGTGACCGTCACTTATCCGAACGGGGGAGAGGAGTTCGAGGGCGGAGCCACACCGAGCATTCTGTGGACGGCTTCGGACAATGTCGGCGTAACGTCGGTCGATATCCTGCGGTCCTGGGACAGCGGCGCGTCTTTCCCCGACATCATCGCGACCGGTGAAGCGAACGACGGCGTCTTCGTCTGGACCGTCCCGGACAGCTTCAGCACGACCTCGCGAATCCGCGTCGTGGCGCGCGACGCAGCCGGGCTGGCACAGAAGGATGACTCCGACGGCGACTTCACGGCTGGATCTGAGACCGGAATCCCGGACGACATGGAACGTAAGCTCTCACTGTTCCAGAACGCGCCGAACCCGTTCACGCTTGCGACGAGCATCGCGTACTCGGTGCCGCAGGCGGCGCACGTGGAGCTCATGATATACGATGTCTCCGGGCGCCTCGTTCGGACCCTGGTGGACGCGGAACGCGGGCCCGACGACTACCTGACGCACTGGGACGGCCGCAGGGATGACGGGGACGAGGCCGCGACGGGAATCTACCTCTACCGCCTCGTGGCCGACGGAAGGGAACTGACGCGGAAGATGATCCTCCTCCGGTAGCATTGCTGCAGTCGCGTTGTTCGAAGGGACGGGGCTTCACACCGAGGAGCGCTGGACCGCTCCTGCGCCCGGCACAGGGCGACGGGACGTGAGTAGAAATGGCCGCGTTGTTGTCACTGCGCCCCCATGGTCGAACCGTGGGGGCGCGCTGCGTGAAGGAGAACGGAAATGAGTACAGGTTCAGGAATACACGAAGAAGCCCTCAAACTGAGCTTGCGGTCAGTAAGGTTGTAGCGGGATTTTTTCTTGACGATGAAACGCAAAAGTGGTATGCTTCCATTGTGCATGAAGGGGGACGGAAGAGCCGTCCCTGAGGAGTGCAGGTGAGTTGTGGGCTTAAGACTTGGCTCATTGGCTAGAAGGGGGTGCCTATGAGGTAAGAGGGCGTGGTCCGCAGGCGACACCTGCATTTGTGTGTACGCGAAGCGGAGCGCGCCAGGATCCGGTGCCGGGTTGCAAGGCACCGATGTGGGGACAAAGAGTTACTGGTTCGATCTCCATCCTGCTACAGGGAGAGCTGAAAATGAAGAGGTTGGTAATTGTTCTGGCCATTATGGCACTGTTCGCGGGCATGGCCACCGCGAAGCTCACGGTCGGTACGCCGACGAATGAGCTCCAGGGACCGAGCGGCACGAGAGTCGACTTCTGGCATGACGACGTCGAAGGTGGCGTCAACGGGTGGACCTCGTTTGACTTGACGGCGACCGCAGTGCCGCACTTCCACTGGGACACGTACATGGCCTACGAAGGCACGTACTCCTGGTGGTGCGGTAACTTCGACTATGACACCGACGGCGGCTACGGCAACAGCTGGGACGACAGGCTGATCATCCCGACGACGGATCTGTCCGGTGCCACGTATCCGATCCTGACCTACGCGTTCCGTCACGATTCGGAGGTCGGCTACGATTACACGTACGTTCAGGCCGAGAGCATGGGTGTCTTCGTGGACCTGAACCGTGGCTACGACGGTGCTGCCGCGTGGAGCGACATCGGTGTCTACGGGTTCATCCTCGATACGTACGACGATCCGCTCAACGCGCGTGTCCGGTTCCTGTCGGACGGCGCC
>DAOWCM010000337.1 GCA_030639555.1 Candidatus Eiseniibacteriota bacterium
CTTGAGCTTCCGCTCATCCATAATGTCGCGGTAGTGAGGGACGGTGTCGTAGGCGTGGCGGATCAGCTTGCGAAGACGGGACTCCTGGTAGGAGCGGATCTCATCCGGGTCCGAGCGTTCAGACACCTCGAGGAATCGGGCCAGCTCTTCGTAGTCTGGTCCGAAGCGCAGCTTGTAGGCCTTCCTCCCGTGGCGCGCGACCAGTGCGCTCTGCACACGGATGGGCAGAAGGCCGTACGTGTAGTACCTGACGTACCACTTAGCCAGTGCCGTGTTCCACTTACCCAGACGCATGCCGCGGGACCTCTCTTCGTGGACACGCTGAAGCTCTCAATCCGCCGTCGACGCATGTGCAGCCTAGAGTAACCTGCAAGAAGGGGGCGGGTCAATGCTGTGTGCCACCGGCCAGCCGCCCGCTGCCACGGCGCGAGAGCCCGGTCGATTGCGGCCGGGCTCGCTGCGTACCGATTCCGGAACTGCCGGCAGTCGGCCGCCAGCCGCTATTTCAGAAGAACCATCTTCCGACGCTCGCGCGACTCCCCCACCTCAAGGCTGTAGAAATAGATGCCTGAAGCGACGTCGCGACCGCCCGAATCCCTCCCGTCCCAGACGGCAGTATGGTGACCCGCCGGGAGCGAACCCGATGCAAGAACAGTCACCAGTCTGCCGCACACATCATGCACGAGCAGCTCAACGTCCGCTTCCGCCGACAGCGCGAAGCTCACGGTCGTCGTGGGATTGAACGGGTTCGGCGCGTTCTGATACAGGTTGAACGACGGCTCGGACAGCTCGTCCACACCGGTCGTCACATACATGGCAGCGGCGAACTCCGGCCTGTCGATGAAGGGATTACGATTCTGCTGCATCGTGTAGACGGTACCGTTCCGCTCAAGCTCCTTGCGACTGACGGGGTCGTCGTAGTGCCATTCGAGCAGCATGTTGACCGCCCACGGCAGAAGCTCTGCGCCGTCGGCCATGGCGCTGCCGGGCCAGGCGGCGTCCTCCGAGTAGTAGCGTGCGGTCACGTAGAAGTAGGTTCGCGCGAAGTCTCCCTTGTACGCGTCGATGGGCTCAAACGCGGGGCCGGAGTAGCCGGGATACGAGCAGCTGCCCTTCTTGCTGCCGTTGAGGGACGTCCAGGTCGGAGCGCTTACCTCACCGTACGGGTCCGAGGCGCGCTGCCCGTTGACGAAGTTGTCGGTCGGATAGAGCATGAACAGGTCCGAGTACATCGGATACACCTCGCCCCCGAACCAGCTGCTGGGCCACGAGTGCTCGCGGTTGTACCCGGTGCCCTCCACACCACCGACACCGCCCTCGTCGACACCGAACGTGTACTCGTAGGGAGGCACTCCCCCCGGGATGTCGGAGTACATGTCCCAGACCTTCCCGTTGGGCTTGTCGTCGGTGCTCCGAAAGGCTATCCACGAGTACTGGAATGTCTGGACGGTGTGACCGTCGATGATCGCGTGAAGGGCCGCCTGCAGAGACTCACCGAGCAGTCCATCGGCGCTGTCGTAGTACCCCGCCGGGATGGAGATGTCGACGAAGTCGAACGAGTAGCTCACGCTGTCCATCGCGTTCCCGTAGAGGTCAAGGACGCCGTCGACCACCAGCGTGTACTCGACCGGAGACATGGTGGACACAATGAGCACGGCCTGGTCGTGGTGCGACGCGTCCCGCGCGGCAGAGCTTACGGTCAGACCATCGATGATGTAGTTGGTTGGCGTGCCCGCGCTCGTCTCCTCGACATCTTCCGAGAAGGTCACGACCACGGTCGTGTCGTCGGCCGCGTAGACCTGGGAGAGTTCCGGCGCCGCGCCGTCGCTCACCCACACTATGTCGCCCGCGTCCCGAGGCTCGAGCTTGAAGTTGTCGTCCCTGTACGCGAGCGGACCGGTGACGTCGTAGGCGGTTCCCAGCACCGGCGTGAACGCGTATCCCAGATCATCGACGCGTCCGGCGCCGCTGCCGTCGTTGATCTCCCACTCCCCCGAGCCCAGCGCGGCGTTCGTGCACTCGCCGCTCTCGACGGTGACGAGCACACCCTCGTAGCTCTCTGACGAGAGCAGAAGCGAGGTGACGACGGTCGGGGCCGGCACCGCCACGGCCGCTGTGGAACTCTGCACAACGGCGCTCACGATGAACGTGCACCCGCTGTTCAAGCCGTCGCTTTCGGTGACCATCCCTCTGATGGTGACGGAGTCACCAACGGAGGGCGCGGCCAGGCCCCTCGCCCACACGCCGCTCCACGTTCCGCTTCCATCCTGAAGCGTGAAGTACGAGTTGTACCGCGCCGTGACGACTCCGTGAGTTATCACGGCGTCGCCGTCGTAGGGAGACGACGACACGCCACCCTGGATATCGCTGATGGAGACCGTGTGGGGCAGCGAGTAGCTCTCGACGTCGGAGATGCTGATTCCCGGCAGTTCGTTGATCGCCTGTATCTTGAAGTAGACTGTCGTGCCCGCCGAGTGCGCGGGAATGGAAGAGTCGGTGACGTACGTCACACCCACGTCAAGGGTCATGCCTATCTCGTTCGGCATGACGAGCTCGGAGATTCCCCAGAAGAGCGTGACGGAAATGATGGCCACGGTGTCCGAGACGTCCGCGTAGACGTCGACCTGTTCCCCGGGCAACGGTGCGGCGGGATCGGTGACGATACTGGAGATCGTCGGTCCCGGGGTCGGCTCCGCGGTCTCGTGAGTTCCGGGCGTCCCGTCCGTTGGGTACTCGGCGGGCGTCGCCGTCCATTCCGAAGGATCGTATGAGGTGTTCGGGAGCACCACACCGTAGTTGCGGGTGTAGTCCTTGTTCTCGAAGTGCGTCCCGGTCACGACCGCGTAGTCAACGATCACCGAGCCCGCGTTCAGGAGCTTTGCCCCGTCCCCCACCTTCCCGTTCCAGAGGCTGTTGTTGCTCGACCAGGCCTCGTCGGCGAAATCGA
>DAOWCM010000108.1 GCA_030639555.1 Candidatus Eiseniibacteriota bacterium
CCCGGGCGCCCTGGCATGAGCACGTGCATGTCGTGGCCGCGCTTCGGGAAGCTCGTGATGGACAGGAAGAACGACGGTGCGCCCCGACCCTCTCCCATTGACCAGAACTCACGCCAGCCGTAGATGGCGAGAACCGTGAGACGCTGGTGTTCCTGGGGCGTGTTCGGCACGAGCTCGCTCCGGTTGCTCCCTTGAACCATGACTGCGGGGCCCGGTGAGGGTAGCACGCCCCGCGGCCGGCGGCAACACCGGCAACTCATAGGAGGGAACTGCTCTTTGACTTCGGCGAACAGCGAGGCTAGCATTGCTGGATCAGAAGAAGCGTGGACCCCGAGAAGAGGCGATACTGTGACCTGGGTTCCTCTAGCGATAGTGACCGCGATCGGATTCGCGGCGTCCGGCAGCTACGCCAAGGCGCTCTCGGAAAGAGCTCACGTCTATGTAGTCACCTGGGGACTCATCACGCTGTCGCTGCCGTGGTCCGCGCTCCTGCTCTTCAGACAGGGGATGCCGGCGGTCGGGCCGGAGTTCCTCCGCGCCGCGATGATCAGTGTGGTCGTCAACATGATCGCCGTCACGCTTCAGGTGAAGGCGCTCTCCATCTCCCCTCTGTCTCTGACGATGCCGTTTTTGGCATTCACTCCACTTTTCATGCTCGTCCCGAGCTGGGTCGTGCTCAGGGAAGCGCCCAGCGCCCTCGGTCTCGCGGGGATCCTCCTGATAGTGGCGGGCGGATACGCGATCCACATTGATAAGATCCGGGGCGGCTTCCTCGCTCCTCTCAGAGCCATTGTGTCAGAGAGGGGCAGTCTTCTGATGCTCCTCGTCGCCGCCCTCTGGAGCATATCCGCCGTGCACGACAAGGTGGCGACGGTGGCCAGCTCTCCCTCCTACTACACGACGTTCTTCTCTCTGGTGTTCGGCCTGCTGTACGCGCCGTTCCTCATCTTCGGGCTCCGGAAGCAGCCGCTCGGCCGGGCCATGGTTCCCCGGCTCTTTCTGCTGGGCCTCTTCGCCGCGATCATGATACTGAGTCAGTTCACGGCGATCGAACTCACCATGGCGAGCTACGTCATCGCCATCAAGCGCGCGGGCATGGTGCTGGCGGTTGTGTTCGGGTACCTCTTCTTCAAAGAGAAGCACCTGCGAGCAAGACTCACAGGCGCGATGCTGATGGCGACGGGCGTTGTGGTTCTGTCTCTTCAAGGCAGCCCCTGACGCCTCATCACGCGCCGATTGGCCGCGGTGCTGCTACGCGCTCTCCTCCTCGCCACCGGACCGGCCACCGGTCTCTCCCAACTTCAGCCCCGGGAATCTCAACAGATCCTCCGACCGCCCCGTCTCGTTCAGGATCTCAGCCGACGTCCTGATATCATGCGCCACGTCGGGACGAGAGAGGAACGAGGGCCCCGATTTGCCCAGCTCTCGGACCATCCGGGCGGCCTCGTCCAGGCAGCACATCGCGTTCTCTGCCGAGTCGCTGTCTCCGCGCGTTATCTTCGCGAGCAGGCAGCGGCACCGCAGGAGAAGCTCCCGCTCGCCCATGGACTCGGCCATCTCACACGCGGTCGACGCCGCCTCACCAGCGGCCCCGCGGTCCCCGCTCTCGAGCAGCGTCTGGGCCCGGTAGAACTCGACCACCGCCCGGATGGACTCCAGCCCTAAGCTGCGGGCCTCCCCGGCCACGTCATCGAGGATCGAGAGCGCACCCTCGAGCTTCCCGTCACGTCGGAGCGCACGTCCGAGCTCCGAGGCGACCTGCAGGAGGGTGATTCGCGCGCCGCTCGCCTCGGCGTGCGTCCGCGCGAGTTCCAGGTCCGCGACAACCGAGTCGGAACCCGAGAGATTGCCCATGGTCGCGCGCGCCAGAAGCGCGTCGGCAATCAGTTCTTCGTTGCCGATCTCGCCCGCCATCTCCAGGGCGCGCGCCACGGTGTCCGCGGCGGTGCCGCATTCACCCAGAGAGCACTCGAGCTTCGACCGTGCCGCCAGCGACCATGCGATACCGTTCTTGTCGCCCAGCTCTTCGAAGATGCCGAGGGCTTCGTCCTGGGATTCAAGTGCGGCTCGATACCTCCCCTGGAACGCCATGACCGTGGCCATGTAGCCGCGCGTCTCAGCCTCACCGCTCCGCCAGCCTATCTCCTTGGAGATCTTGAGGGCCTCCAGGTACCTCGCCACCGCCTTGTCGGGGCGGCCCCTCAGGCGCTCGATGTTCCCGAGGTAGTTGAGTGAGATGGCGGTGCCCTTCTTCTCTCCCAGCTGCCTGCGCGCCTCGAGCGCCCGCTGGAAGTAGACCTCGGCGTCGTCCACCTTGCCCTGGATCAGATACACGTTGCCGATATCGTTGAGACAGAGTATCTCGGGCATCCGGTCGCCCGTGTCCGACTCGATCTTCAGGGCCTTCTTGTAACTCTCGAGGGCCTCGTCGAGCGAGCCGCGCTCCTCGTAGGCGGTCCCGATGTTGATCAGATTCTCCGCCGTGCCCCGGTCGTCGCCCAGCTCCCGGCTGATGGCGAGGGCGGCCTCGTACGTCTCGACACACTTCTCGTAGTCGCCCCTGACCTGATAGACGACGGCCATGTTCGAGAGCGTGGCGCTCTCTCCCCGGCGGTCTCCTATGTGTCGCTTGATCTCGAGCGACTCGTGGTAGTGCTTGAGGGCCTCGTCGTATCGATCGAGGTAGTAGCCGGCAAGTCCTATGGCATTCAGGACCGTCGCCCGCCCCTCGTCATTTCCCAGAAGGGTGTTGAGCGAGAGCGCTCGATAGAGGTACTCGAGCGCTTCCTGGCCGCTGCCCTTCTTGATGTTGACGCGCCCCATGGCAAAGAGGGCCGTGACGAACTTGGGATCCAGCTCGATGATCCTCTCGAGGTTTCTGATTGCACCGTCCCAGTCGCCTCTCATCTCGTAGGCCTGAGCCAGCTCGTAGACGGCGCTCAGATTGTTGGGAAGGAGCTGAACGAGAAGCTCGAACGCGTCGATGGCGCGCTCGATCTCGCCCGCCGCCATGGCTTCCCTGGCCGTGATGAAAAGAGAGTCCGCGCGGGTGAGTCCCTCGCCCCGCTGCGTAGCGTTCCTCAGGGCGTCACGCGCCTCCTCCATCCTCCCCGAATTCGACAGGGCCTCACCGAGGTACGTGTAGGCGAGCGCGAAGCCCGAGTCGTGCGCGACGGCCTCA
Source organism: Candidatus Eiseniibacteriota bacterium (assembly GCA_030639555.1). Classification (GTDB taxonomy): domain Bacteria; phylum Joyebacterota; class Joyebacteria; order Joyebacterales; family Joyebacteraceae; genus JALGZG01. The sequence continues at coordinate 3,182 of DAOWCM010000108.1, forward strand.
GAAAGAAGCGAGATGGCCTCGATGTTGTTCCCCTCGTAGAGCTTCGCCAGCCCGTCGACGTACGCACGGATGGCGTCGGGTTCCTCCGAGCCCTTCTCCCCGACCATCGTGACCACGAGATCCCGCGCCCCCTCACTCTGGATGGTGCGGCGGACCTGCGCCGCCAGGTGCGCCACGATTTCAAACAGCTCCGCGTCGGTCGAGGCTTCTGCCTTCTCGTGCACCTCCTCCCCCGTCGAGGGTCGCCGTATCGACACGTCGACCCGCGCGGCCGAACCGAGCTTGACGAAGCTGCCGCTCACGATCGTGTCGACGTTGAGGAACTCTCCGATCGACCTGACGGCCGTCTCGTCCAGCGCGGAGCCCGGGTCAAGCTTGAGATCGGCCATGAGCGTTGTCAGGCGGTCGGCCGGCACGACTCGCAGCGTCGGGATCTGCGAGAGGTCGCTTCCCAGCATCACCTGGAGACCCGACTGCATCCAGTCGGCGTCGGGGTTGCCGCTCATGTTCCTGAACGGAAGCACGGCGATCGATTGCTGGGGGTCTATCCAGGTGGTCTCCTGGAGGGGCTTGTCCATGACCCCGGTGGCCGTCTGCCAAGTCGTCCCGCCCAGTGAGCCGAGCTGGGTCCCCAGCACGGAGGACACAGGCGCGCCGAACTTTTCAAGCTCCGCGGCGACCGCGCTGCAGTCATCGAACCGGTCGGCCGGCTTCTTCGCGAGGGCTCGCGCGACTATCCCCTGGTATTCCCTCGGCACTCCCGCATCGTCGGGGATCGGAGCCGGTGGCGTATTGACGACGGCGTAGAGAACATCGACGTGGGTCTCGCCGGGAAACGCGGGCCGCCCCGCCGCCATCTCGTAGAACACTGAGCCCACGGCGAACACGTCCGCCCTTGCGTCCACGGGCATGCCCCTCGCCTGCTCGGGAGACATGTAGCGGGCCGTCCCCATCACGGCGCCCTCGCGCGTGAGGGACATGGCCTGCGTCGCATCAGTGCTCTCGGACGTCTGAAGCAGCTTGGCGAGCCCGAAGTCGAGTATCTTGACCAGTCCGTCGGGCCTCACGACGATGTTCTCGGGCTTGATGTCGCGGTGCACTATACCCAGCTCGTGGGCCTTACCCAGCGCACGGGCGATCTGCCCGGACAGGTCCAGGATCTCATCGAAGGACGGGATGCCGGCGGACATCTTCGCGCGCAGCGTCGCGCCCTCGACGAGTTCCATGGCAATGAATGTCAGCCCGTCGACTTCATCGATCTCATAGATGGTGGCAATGTTGGGGTGGTTGATGGCGGACGCGGCCTGCGCCTCCCGGATGAACCGCTGCACACGCTCGTGGTCGGCGGCGACGTCCTGCGCCAAAACCTTGAGAGCGACACGCCGGCCCAGCTTCGTGTCCTCCGCGGCGTACACGATGCCCATGCCGCCCCGGCCGAGTTCCTCGATGATGCGGTAGTGAGAGACCGTCTTGCCTACCATGCTGCCCCGTGTCACCTCTCGATTCGACCCCGACAGTGCAAACGCCTATGAGTAGCGGTCACCGACGCCAGGCATCAGGCTACCAGATGTGCAACGCGCTGACCAGCCGGTTCCCAGGGTGGGGGCGCGGCGACCCGTACGCAGCGGCGCGGGCGGGTGCGGCGGCCCGTACAAAGCGGCGCCGGCGGGGTCGACCTCCCAGAGGGACGGTCCTGCCCAACCGGCGCCTGTCAGTCACATGCTGCTGCGCGCGGACCTACCTGATATAGACCAGCTTCGCCGTCTGCATCTCCCCGCCTGACTCCACGCGGGCGAAGTAGACGCCGGATGCTGTCGGACGGCCCGTCTGATCAAGACCGTTCCACACGACCGTCTCGCCGCCCTCCGGCAGCTTCCCCTCAAAGACCGTCGCCACCAGTCTGCCGGACACGCTGTAGATGCTCGCCGCGACCTCGGTGCCCACGGGACCCGACAGAGCAAGCACGCACTCCCCGCGCGCCGGGCTCGTCACAGAGAGCGAGATCGCCGCCGACGCGTCGTCGATGCCCGCGAAAATCTCGCCGCTCTCGAGCTCGATGCTGTGCATCAGTGTCTTCGAGTGCGCGAGTACCTTCCCGACGAGGTTACCCATCTCCTCGTCCTCGGAGGAGTCGGGCACACACCAGCCCGCGTGGTCGCGCAGGATCGCGTTCATGATAGCGAGCTCGCTCAGGGCGTTCCCCGGGACCCCGGCATCGTAGTTGTAGCGCGCCCGCTCACGGAACGTCTGGAGGAACTCCATCACCTCCCACGGGCAGGAATTCTGGGACGGCACCGCGTCGGGCATCTCCATCGCCTTCTCAAGGCGCCAGAATTTGTACAGCGTCACCTGCGAGAGATCGCGCGTGTCATCAACGAGAACGACCTCGGTGGGGCCCGTCTCCGGCCTGCTCCCGCCGGGCTCGCCGAGTTCGCTGAACCGCGGCATCGTCCCGCGCGCGTCCTCTATGCTCCCCACTACCGTGAAATCCCGGAAGGTATCGCTGACGCCGCTCGCGTAGAAGAGGCGCGAGCCCTCCATAAGAACGTCCACCTGAATCAGGCTCCGGTAGGCCGCCTCGGTAGAGATCGAGATGTAGAGGAAGTGGTCGGCTCGCGACGCAGGGAGAACGGCGTAGTCGGGCAGAAAGTTCCCCTCGGGGCTCACTCTGTTCTCGGACGATTCCGCGACCGCTGATGTGAACCCGGCGCTCGTGACCTCCTCGTAGGTGATCTCGACGCCCGAGATGGGTTCGACGAAGGCGTTCTCTCCCTCCGGAGTCGGCGCGAACGAAGCGGCGGTCACGGCCGTCGGGTTCGTTATGCCCCCGGCGAGGTCCGGCACGATCCTCATGCCGTCCTCGTCGTAGCGCTCGATCACGTCGTTCTCCGAGTTCACAAGATAGATGGTGCCGTCCGATCCGATCTCCATGTCGGTGTAGCGGGGACCCTCAGCCTCACCGAACGGGACCACCGCACCCGCCACTTCGTGGTACAGGCCGGACTCCCGGTCCACGATCACGATGCCGCCGCCGGGCGTTATCGCGAACCCTCCGGGCTCCGCCACCATCGCCCCGGGCTCGACGACGTCCGGAAGGCGAACGAAGGCGCCCGGCCCCGTTTTCTCGAACTCCGAAAGGAACCCGTAGCCAGCGCCTCCGCTTTCGACGAGAACCAGTATGTTCCCCGCACGGTCACCCATCGGCCAGACCTGAAGGTCCACGAGCGTGTCGTCACTGCCGAACGAGTAGATGGTTCCGGCCGGACCAACTCCGCCGGGCAGAATACCGAGGTAGCTGTCGCAGCGCGGGTCGCCGTCGGGATACTGACCGTTCTTGATGACATAGATGCTGGAGTCGGCCGGATCGGGATAGACGTCCTCGGTCGCGTAGTTCGACTGGTGATACTCGAGAGTCTCAAGCGTCTGGGCCTCGATGTCGAAGAGCAGTATGTCCCCCTGGCCACAACACGCCGCGATGAGCAGACGGCCGAACTCGTCGAGCGTCATGCCGCGTACGCCGGGTATCGACGCGTCCGGATTAACGACGGTTCCGAGAGCGCCCTCGTAGCCCACGATCCACCCCGGCTCGCTCTCGCCGGCGTAGACCTGCGCGCCCGCCACCGATCCCCATAGGCTCAGGATCACCACCGCCGCAAGAACTGTCAGTGCTCTTGAGTGTCGCATCGTGCGCTCCCTTTCGATGGGTCTCTGTACAGTCGGCCCGGCGTACGCGCACTCGGCCCGGAAAGACGCGGCAATGCTGGCCCAGAGGCCTCCAGCACGGGTTCCTCCGCCAGTGCAGCCCCGGTGCGGAAAGCAGGGTATGCTGTCATCAGGTGGTCTGAGAGTACGCTAATTCTCTACACGTGTCAATGATTTCTACTCATTACAGAGAAGGGGCCGCGCTGGGCGACCCCCTCAGTGAACGTGTGATATCCGGACCCGGACAGTGCCGAATCCGGTGCCCGCCCTCCGAATGCCGCCCGGGGCGGGCAGCTTCCTCTTATTTCAGCATGACCATCTTGCGCTCGAGCTTCGTGTCCCCTACCTCGAGCCGATAGAAGTAGACGCCCGAGCCCACCTCGCGGCCGTGGTCGTCCAGCCCCCTCCAGATGGCGAGGTGCTCTCCCCCGCTTCTGTAGGCATCGACCAGCATC
>DAOWCM010000302.1 GCA_030639555.1 Candidatus Eiseniibacteriota bacterium
CTCGAGGTCGTCCGTGTAGGCGCCGTTGTTCCCGAAGAACGTCCTCTCCTTGTAGTACAGCTCCAGCAGCGCGAACTTGGCGGCGTTCGCGGGGTCGGGCACGTACGCCGTCGCGCCCGCGCCCGGCGCCAGGCCTGAGAACTGAACGAAACCCCACTTCTCGGGGTAGTGCATGTTGATGAGTCCCTGAGGTGACCACACCCAGTTGTCTTCGAGAAGCGGCCGCCCGCTCTCGGGGTTCAACAGTTTGACGTAGCCGTCGTCGACGACCTCCGTTTTCCACTCGACCCGCGAGAAGTTGACGCGCCACTGGTCTCCGTCCTCGGGAGGCGCCGGCTTGTGCGCGCACTCCTCGAGCACTGCCCAGGGTATGGCGAGCTCGACGCTCCAGCCTGCATCCGTATCGCCCGGATCGTTGAGCGTCCCCTCGATCCAGATGCCAGTCATGAGGCCCTGGATGTCCCAGGAGTCGATGGCCGTGCCGTCGTCGCGGTAGGGCTTCGTCAGAAGCAGGTCCCACTCGGTCCCGAGGGCGTTGATCTCGAGTTCGTAGTACTCGTGCGTGTCGCCGTCGGGGTCGATGAAGACCTCGAAGTCGTTGTCGTGGAAGATGACCGCATCGCGTTCCGTCAGCCTGGCCCAGACGTCTGGTTCCTCCATCTCTGCGGCCACGTAGAAGTACTCGTCGTCCCAGAGCATCTTCACCCTGGTCGAGAAACGGGGCGAGGGCCCGCGGTCGCCCTCTATGTCCACGAACTCGTCGGTCCAGGGCGCCGCGCGCCAGGCCGGCTCCTCGATGCGCCCGTTGACGTCGATGGAGACGTCGGTCTTGCAGCAGATGTAGTGCTTCGGAGGTCCGTCGAAGGCGGGTTCTGGGAACAGATAGAGTGGAACATCTGAAGCGGCGGGGACTGCCAGGATGAGGGCCAGGCAGACCGGCGCCAGCGCACTCGCGCGGTTACCATGGCGCGGGGCGCTCCGCGGCTGACGTTCCATTCGTCTCTTCCTTGTTACGGGATGCGGTGACGGCGCAGCGACCCGGGAGACGGGCCGCCGCGTACGTTCCGAAGATTATACACCATTTCCGGGGGCGTTTCATCGGTGGTGAGCCGGCGGGCGGGGCCGGTTGTCGCGCAGGAATCCGCTCTGGCGGGCCGCACGGACCACCGGACTGCTCGCCGTGGCGCCCTTCGCCAGGTGGCGGAGAAGGGACCTGTGGTAGGTGCACATGTCAGGTAGGGGGTGCCGGCGCACGAGGCGTTGAGTCAGTGGCCCTGCGCCATGGTGACGCCGTCCTCGACCGGGACGGGAACTTGCAGCGGGATGACCGACCCGGCGTCGAGCACGCGGCGGACCTTCTTGGCGAATCCGTCCACCGTGAACGGCTTCGGAAGGAACTCCGTTTCGTCCTCGAAGACGTCGTGCCTGCTCAGGAGCGCGCAGTCGTATCCGGACATGAAGAGCACGCGCAGCTCGGACCGATCCCCGCGGAGCTGTTCGGCGAGCCGCTTGCCGTCGAGCCCGGGCATGATGACATCGGTGACCAGCAGGTCAACGTCGTTCTTACGCTTGGTCCAGATCGCCTCGGCGTCTTCAGCGTGCTCGGCCTCAAGGACCTCGTACCCGCGGTCTCTCAGGGCCTTCGATGCGAGCGCCCTGACCACCTCCTCGTCCTCGACCAATAGAACGCACTCGCGACCTCCCTTGGCCGCGCGCCTGACGTTCCGGACGGCCTTCTGCTCGCACGCGTCTCTCAGCGGGAGGTAGATGCGGAAGGTGGCGCCGTCGCCGAGGTGCGACATAACATCGATGAATCCGCCGTTCTGCTTGACGATGCCGTAGGTCGTCGCGAGTCCGAGTCCGGTGCCCTTCGCCTTGTCCTTGGTGGTGAAGAAGGGCTCGAAGATCTTCTCCAGGGTCGACTCGTCCATGCCTACGCCGGTGTCGCTGACCTCGAGAAGGCAGTACTCGCCCGGCTTCGCTTCAGGGTTGAAGTCGCAGTCCGCCTCCGCGAGCGTGACCCAGGCTGCTCTCAGTGTGACGGTCCCTCCATCCGGCATGGCGTCCCTGGCGTTGACCACGAGATTGACGAGCACCTGATCCACCTGCACGGGATCGATGAGCGTGTGGACGGGGTACTCGGACTTGATGAGGTCCAGCCGGACGTCCTCGCCGATCACGCGCTCGAGCAACCTGCGTGAGTCTGCAAGGGCTGCGTTCAGGTCGACCACCCTCGGCGCTATCATCTGCTTTCTGCTGAACCCGAGAAGCTGATGGACGAGCGACGCGGCGCGGCCGCCCGCCTTGTGGATCTCGTTGGCGTACTCCCTCTTTGAATCCCTCGGTCCCAGCTCATCGAGGAGCAGTTCCGAGTAACCCATGATCGCGGTCAGCAGGTTGTTGAAGTCGTGAGCGATACCTCCCGCGAGCTGTCCGACCGCCTCGAGCTTCTGCGAATGACGGAGCTGTTCCTCAAGTTCGGCGCGATGGGTCATCTCGGTGGCCAGGGCCCGATTCGCCTCGGAGACCTGATGGATCCTTCTCTCGAGCTCGTAATTCAGAAGGACGGCGGCGTCCTGCTGCCGCCCGACCGCGCGCCCCAGGAGGCCGAGGATGAGCGGTGAGAGGTCCATGAGCCACAGTACCGACAGACGTGACTGAGCCCACATGACGTTGCTGAGTGTTAGCTGACGTTGCCCCAGCGCCAGTTCCAGCATAGTCGCCACAGCTGGCAGCAGGAGTCCCATGATGACTCCCAGGAACGTATAGCTCCAGGTCCAGGTCTTCTGACGCTCGCCGACCGCCACGGATCCTCCTCCTGTACCAGCCCTGCTCTGCAGCGCGCGGCGAACGGCCGCGACGCTGGTTCCTTTCGGGGACATTTCAGGAATCACACTATTGCAAGTCTAGTGCCAGAAATGCCGGAAACTCGCGCCAAGGCCGTGGAATCGCCGCCGGCTGCGCTCGGGGTCCCGCAGAGCCCGCCCAAGTCGAGACACAGGGCGCGGGCCGGGCGTGCCAGGGGCAGGAGCACCGCGGCGTTCCCTCCCGGACCGACCTTACAAACAGCACGGCCGCTCCCGTTATTAGGGAGCGGCCGCGCTGGTCAAACAGGTATCCGTCCGGTCCGGAGAGCTCCTGCTTAGGTCCGCCGGATCGCTACTTCAGGAGCGTCATCTTCTTGAGCAGGCTCTCCCCGCCCGCCGCCAGCCGGGCGAAATAGACGCCCGACGCCAGGTTCTCGCCGTCGTCGTCTCTGCCGTTCCAGACAACCGAATGCGGCCCCGCGCTCAGAGGCCCGTCGACC
>DAOWCM010000445.1 GCA_030639555.1 Candidatus Eiseniibacteriota bacterium
CAGAGGGTCAGGGAAACGAACAGGGAGTTCATGATCTTCTACAAGACGTTCACGCCGACGGTCTACACATCGGTCAAGGACAGCGGCGTGCTCTTGACCATCCGGTACCTGTGCCGGCCGCGCGAGCGCCGAGGCTCCACGCAGGCGATATGAGAGAACGTGCTCGACCAGTTCAAGGCCGCCCCCGACATCGACTTCGCGTACCCCACGCGGCGCTACTTCGATCATGCCGTCGAGGGGGAAGGCGTGGGCGGAGATGGGGAGCAGTAGACGCCGGTCGGCCGGCGACCAGGAGAGCAGATGACCGACGCCAAGTACTGGAGAAGGCTTTCCGACGGCCGCATCGCCTGCGAGCTCTGCCCGCAGGCGTGCGTCATTCCGGAGGGCGGTCACGGCGTCTGTCTCGGGAGGTCCAATCGGGACGGGGTCTTGAGGGCCGAGAACTTCGGGCAGACCGTGTCCGTCGCGATGGACCCCATCGAGAAGAAGCCGCTCTACCACGTGTGCCCGGGACTGTCGGTCCTCTCGATAGCGTGCAACGGCTGCAACCTCCGCTGCGATTTCTGCCAGAACTGGACGATCTCCCAGATGAAGGCTCAGACGACGCCGCTGCCGCCCGCCGAGCTCGTGAAGCTCGCCCTGGAGTCGCGCTCGTTCGGAGTCGCCTACACCTACACTGAGCCGGTCGTCTGGTTCGAGTACCTGGTGCAGGCGGGCACGCTCGTGAGAGAGAGCGGCCTGAAGAACATCCTGGTGACGAACGGCGTTCTGAACGAGGCGCCTCTGCGGGAGCTCCTTCCGCTGATCGATGCGATGAACGTAGACCTCAAGTCGATGAAGGAGTCGTTCTACCGCGACCACTGCCACAGCAAGGGGGCGGAGGCCGTGAGAAGGACCATCCGGCTGGCCGCCGAGGCGTGCTTCGTCGAGGTGACCAACCTGATAATCCCCGGCCTGAACGACTCCGACGAGGATCTCCGGGAGCTTACGGCCTTCGTGGCCGACGTCAACCCGTCGATCCCGCTCCACTTCTCGCGGTATTTCCCGACGTACAAGATGGACATCCCGGCGACGCCGGTGTCGACTCTCGTGCGGGCAAAGGAGATCGCGCGGGAGCGGCTTCAGTACGTCTACCTGGGGAACGTCCGGGTTGAGGACGACGCGAACACGTACTGCCCGGACGACGGCCACCTGCTGGTCAGGCGGACGGGCTACCAGACGGAGATCGTCGGGATCGATGGTGGGCGCTGCAGCGGCTGCGGGCGGCCCGCCGACTTCCTGTGGTGCGACGACTGATGGCCGGCGACCGCACACTCCTGACGTTTGCCGACAGGCTCGTCCTGTACGTGCTCGTGGGCGCGGCGCTCGTGCTGTTCGCCACGGGCGGCGGGCAGGTGGACGGGGCCACGGTCAGGATCACCGGCGACGGCGGGTTCGAGTACCTTGCGCCGCTCGGTTCCGACACTATAGTCGAGGTGGAGGGGCCGCTCGGCACTACCGTGGTCGGAGTCGCGGACCGCGAGGCCAGGGTGCTCTCGTCCCCGTGCCCGCACGGGCTCTGCGTGAAGATGGGCGCGGTGCGGACGCCGGGACGCGCCGTCGTGTGTGTTCCCAACAGAGTGGTCGTGACCGTAGTGGGCGACGGGCCGACCCCGACCGACGCGGTGACGAGGTAGCGCATGGGCGACGCGGCGAGCAACAGAGCGACAGGTCGCGCGGTGCAGCGAGGCTCGACCGGGCACACCCCGGCCGGGCAGACCTCGACGGGCCACACTGCCGCGGGTCGCGTGGCGCG
>DAOWCM010000179.1 GCA_030639555.1 Candidatus Eiseniibacteriota bacterium
CCACAAGGCGACCGCGCCGGCGGTGTCGGCGCGCGTACCAGGAGGGACATCATGAGGGCACCTTCTTTAGCCGTGGCGGCGCTCTGTCTCGTGGTTGTCGTGGCCACGACGGCTGGCGCCGGATCGCTCTACGCCGTGCGGCTCGCCGACGGAGCTTCTCTGGCGGCCGTCGAGGAACTCGGGGCGGTCGTAAGGCACGTGGGACTCACCGAGATGATAGTGGAGGGCGACGGAGGACTCGGGGACGAGTTCGCTGAGCGGGGTCGAGTGGCTAGAAGGCTGGCCGAGCCACGCGCACCGGAGCTGCTCTACATCAGCTACCCGAGAGCGTCCGCCGACGAGCTGGCGCGCCTGGGTGACGTGCTCTGGTCGGAGGTCGACGGCGCCGTCCTCATCTCGTGTGAGCCCGAGTATGTGGACGAACTCCGCTCTCTCTCGTATTCGCTATACACGCTTCCCCCGTCGATCAGCGTGGCCTCGTGGTTCGACAACACGCCGCCGGCCCACGTCCGCTCGCGGTCACGGGCGGACGAGCGCGCGGTCAGGGGCGTCGTTGAGGACGTCATCTCGTCCATCTCGCCTGACTCCCTGATGGCGCACGTGCGGGCGCTGGCGGAACATCCGGGTGGGTCCTCCCGGTCGCGGTACGTGCTCCGGGAGGAGTGCCTCACGGAAGCCAAACCGTACATAATGGACCGCCTGAACGAGTACCTGCCGACGCGGGCGTTCATCGACACGCAGCGCTTCAGCGTTCGCGGCTACACGTGCGAGGATGGCGTGGGCGGGCCAATCCTCGACTATCCCGCGGACAACATCATCGGAGTGCTGCCCGGGACCGGGCGTCTTTCTGGTTACTACGTGGTCTGCGCTCACTACGACGCCATCGCCGGCAACTCCTTCCCGGATCCTATCACGGAGCCACCGTGGTTCTGGTGGTGTGAGAACCCCGCGCCGGGCGCCGACGACAACGCGACCGGGGTGGCCACTGTACTCGAGGCCGCCAGGGCGCTGTCGGACACGAGCTTCCACCTGAGCTTCCCCTTCGACATCCGCTTCGTGTTGTTCAGTGGCGAGGAACTGGGGCTCCTCGGCAGCACCGCGTACGCGGACTCCGTGGCCGGCTATCGGAAGCCGGACTCGGCGTTTATCGCTCCTCCGGACACGATCTACGGTGTGCTCAACGTCGACATGATCGCCTACAAGAGGGAACTCGAGCACCCCGACACCTGTCACATAGTCACTAATCCCGGCAGCGTCTGGCTCGCGAACTGGATCATCGCTACTGCCGACTCGCTCTACGTGGATCTCTTTCCCGGCTTTGAGGCTCGCAGGATCGACCAGGCACTCGCCTACAGTGACCACGCCGCGTTCTGGCGGCGCGACTACGACGCCATCATTGCGATCGAGCACTGGAATCCCCGCGACAGGAACACGAACTACCACACGATCGACGACGTGGTCTCGACGGTCTACCCCTCGCAGCTCGTGTCAACGGCGCGCATGGTCACGGGCGCCGTCGCGCGCCTGGCCGATCCCGACGGCCAGTTCAACCTCGCGGTCTTCGCCGACGATGTCGTGTTCTACGCAACGACGGCAGGCGGGATCCGGTATCACACCGACCATTTCGTCATCGGGGAGCCGGGCCCGATGCGCGTGGACTTCCATGCGTTCGGCCCGGACGGGTACGCCGACGTCGTGCTTGAGGTCTGGGACGGACCACCGGACGAAGGTGGCCTTCTGTCAACGGCCTCGTTCGCGGGCACGATGGGTGGGGGACAGGTGCTGACGCACGAGTTCGAGTGGGAGCTTGACGCCACCGATCTCGGGGACCATCTGCTCAGTGTCCGGCTGATCGTGACGGGAGACGACGAGCTGACCCTCAGTGACAACGTCGTCGAGGGAGTCCCGCTGCGCGTCGACGGGCCGGAGCTCTTCATCACCGACCACTTCGCGTGGCCGAACCCGGCAAGGGACATCAGTGATCTCAATCTCGAGTACCGGTTGTCACGTGCGACAGAGGGCAGCGTCGAGATCAAGGTCTTCGACCTGCTCGGGCAGGAGATCGCGGGGACCATCCTGTACTACAGGCCGGGGTCAGAGAACGAGGGCGTGCTGCCCGGCATGAACACCGTCAGCTGGGAGAGTCTCGATGCGACCGGTGGCGGCCTGGCGAGCGGGGTATACGTCTACCAGATAACGGTCTACGACCTGCACGGGACCGAGCCCGCCGATCAGACGATCGGGAAGCTCGCCATCGTGCGCTAGGCGCGCCTGGTCGACAGGCGACCGTCGCGCCTGGTCCACGGGAACGACATGGAGAGAGCGGTGCGTCACCGCGACTCGCGTCCGCACGAACAGAGGTTCTACAGACTAGCCGTGGGCGGGGCCAATCTCGCGCTCGCGGCGATGCTGTTCTACGGGGCCTCGAGGTACTTCGACCTCATCGCGCCGCGATTCGGGCACCGCTTCGTGTACGTGCCGGTTCTGATGTGCGGCATCGCCGTGTGGGTGCTGACGAAAGGGCTGTTGGTCCTTCTCAGGAGGGGGCGTGGGAACCACTGAGCAGCCGGAATCGGGCAGGCGGGGAGTCGTTGCGTTCGACGTGGACGGCGTCTTCCTGCAGGGTCTCTTCCTTTCCAAGGTTGCCAGCACGACCAGCGTGTGGATCTGGATCCGGAGCATGTGGCTCGGGTTCCTGCTCAAGCTCGGACTGACAAACGTGAGCAGGGTCGTCGAGCGGGCGTACTCGTTCCAGCGCGGTGTGCCGCTCAAGCAGATCCTGAGCGTCGGTGGCTCGCTCCGTCTCGTGCACGGCGCACGGGAGCTCTGCGCGGAGCTCAGGGCGGTCGGCTACTACGTCGTCCTGGTCAGCGCCGGGGTTCCGCAGCAGGTCGTCGAGAGGATCGCTGCCGACGTCGGCGCGGACGGCGCCCACGGCGTCCTGCTGGAGGAGTCCGACGGGATTCTCACCGGACGCCTTCTCGGAGACCGCCATTCAGCACACGGAAAGAGAGAGGGTCTCAGGCGGATGCTCCGTGAGCGCGGCCTCAGCTGGTCGGATGCCACCGTCGTTGTGGACGACGCCAGCAACACGGAAATAGTGGCGTCCGCGTGGCGGAGCATCGGTGTGAACCCGGAGTGGCGCATACTGCGCAAGGCGGACTTCGTCGTTTACACCAGGGACCTCCGCGAGATTCTCGAGTTCTTCCCGGAGGGGTACACGAAGGGCGTCACGCTGCGCCAGGCTGCCCTGGTGCACGAGGCGTTCCGCAAGTCTATCCACTCGTGCGCGATCGTCATCCCCATCCTGGCCGCCTGGTGGAAGTCGCCGACCCTCTGGCTCGTTGGCTCGGTGACCGTGATATACCTCGTGTCCGAGGTGATGAGACTCCTGGGTGTGGCCGTGCCCATCTTCTCTGCGGTGACCTGGCGCGCCATGCGCCCCTCGGAGCCCAGGACGGTAGTAGCGGGGCCGTTTCTGTTCGGGGTGGGCATCTTCATCGCGGTCGCGTTCTTCGAGCCTGCCGCAGCCACCGTGGGCGTGCTGGTTCTGGCAATAGGCGACAGCACCGCGAGTCTCGTCGGGAAGACCTTCGGAAGCGCCACGCTGCCCTACAATCCTGGCAAGACGGTCCTGGGGTCGCTTTCGCTCTTCGCTGTTGGCGTGCTTGTTGCTATATTCTTTGTCTCGGTGCCCTGGGCTCTTCTCGTGGGCGCGGTGGCCAGTCTGGTCGAGTCGCTGCCGCTGGGGCCAGGTGATAATCTTCTGCTTCCGCTGGCCACAGCGGGGGTCGTCGCTCTGGCGCTGACCTAGCGCGCAGCGCGGGGACTCCAATCACGCACCCGCCTCCGGCGGGTCAAGGAGGACGTATTGCTCAAAGAGAAACTCCAGTCCAAGGAGGCGCGGCTTGCAGTGATCGGACTGGGCTACGTCGGGCTGCCGCTGTCCATGGAGTTCGCCCGTTCTGGCTTCCACGTCGTAGGAATCGACACTGATGCCGAGAAGGTCCGGCTCCTGGGCGAGGGTGAGTCGTACATCCAGGATGTGCCGGCCGAGTGGATCAGGGATGCGCTCGACGCCGGGACGTTTGAGGCGACCACGGACTTCTCCGCGCTGCAGACAGTGGACGCCGTCGACATCTGCGTTCCCACGCCACTCCGCAAGACCAGAGACCCGGACATCTCCTACGTCAGAGCCGCCGTGGTTGAGATCGCCAGGTACCTGCATCCGCAGATGCTCGTGATCCTCGACAGCACCACGTATCCCGGCACAACCGACGAGGTGATTCTCTCGAGTTTGGAGACGACGGGGCTCAAGGTCGGGGAGGACTTCTACCTCGCGTTCTCGCCCGAGCGCGTCGACCCCGGGAACGAGGACTGGAACACTCGGAACATCCCCAAGGTCGTCGGTGGTGTGACGCCCGCGTGCACGGAGCACGCGGCTCTTCTGTACGCGCAGACCCTCGGCCCGGTCGTGCCGGTGTCATCGACGAAGGTCGCCGAGATGGTCAAACTGCTCGAGAACACGTTCCGCAGCGTCAACATCGGCCTCGTGAATGAGGTGGCGCTCATGTGTGACCGCATGGGCATCGACGTCTGGGAGGTCATCGACGCGGCCGCGACCAAGCCGTTCGGGTTCATGCCGTTCTATCCGGGGCCGGGGCTCGGCGGTCACTGCATTCCCATCGACCCGTTCTACCTGTCCTGGAAGGCCAAGGAGAGCGGGTTCGAGGCCAGGTTCATCGAACTGGCCGGCGTCATCAATGGCAGTATGCCGTACCACGTCGTCTCCAAGATCGTCGACAGCCTGAATGAGAACGGGAAGCCGGTCAAGGGCTCGAAGGTCCTGCTCCTGGGGGTGGCGTACAAGGAGGACATCGACGATGTCCGGGAAGC
>DAOWCM010000109.1 GCA_030639555.1 Candidatus Eiseniibacteriota bacterium
ACCGCCTTCAGGTAAGCCCTCAGGTCCACTTGCTTCGGTACCTGCTCAGTCATGTCACCCCCGACCGCGCCAGACGGGACGAGGCCCCGGCGCCTCCAACTCTCGTGTCACAGAATCCCTACGGAGCTACTGCCTGACTGGTCACCGACCTGGCGTTCAGCCGATCATCCAGCGTCACGTAGAGCAGCCAGGCGGACATGATATCCAGCGAGAAGGCGAACGCCGTCCCGATTCCGTCAATTATCTGACCGGCGAGGTCCGACTCGGACCCCGGTATGATCACACGATCTCCTGGCGCCACCATGAACGGGGCCGCGGATCCTCTTTTCATGACTTCTTTGAGATCCACCTTCGCCACCACCTGTCCGTCCCCCCCGTCCATCACGACCGCCACGTCTCCGAGCCGCGCCTCAGGGGTTGTGCCGCCGGCTATCGCGATCAGCTGCAGCAGATCCGTTCCCGGGGGCGCGGGGTAAGCTCCGGGCAACCTGACCTCTCCGAAGATGAAGACCAGACCCTGTCCACCCACCGCACTGACCCCGATGATCGAGGGGATCTCGATGGTGTCGCCGGGTTCCAGCGTCGGCAGGGGCTGCGTCGCCTGGCCACGCATGTACGCACCCACGTCTATCGGGATGACCTTTGACCCGGACGGTGTCGCGCGAATGATCGAGACCTGGGAGAGGTCCGCGCTCGGCAGCGGTCCGCCGGCCTGACTGAGGAGTTGCAGCAGATCGGGGATCGCCTCGAAACTGTACCTGCCGGGCGCGACGATCTGACCGGTCAGGAAGACGGCCCTGCTGTTGAACTGGGCGACCGTCACAGTGACCTGGGTCGTCTCGCGCGTGTAGTCCCTCAGGCGCTGCATTATCTCCCTCGAAAGTTCCGAGGGCGTGAGCCCCGCGGCCGTGACGTCCCCGATCGGTGGGAACGTGACCTGACCGTTGGACCGCACGACAATGGTCCGCTCCAGCTCCGGGTGCCTCCACACGGAGATGCTCAGGGCGTCGCCCTGACCGATCTTGTATGCCGCCTGCCTCTGGCCGTTGGCGGCAGTTGACAGCAGCAGCACGATCACGAACACGACCAGGCTCGTCCGCATCGCTCGTCCGTCTCTCATGGGCCGACCTCCCCGAACCCGGCGTACACACCACGCGGCAACAGACACCGCCAGCGCAGCGGCACTCCGGTTCTCAATAGCGCCCCGTCAGATGTGCAAATTGCGGTTCTCACACCCCTCAGACGTCGTTCTGCGGGGGATAAGTTAGCAAGAAGTTACTAGCTGGCTGGAACCTGGTCAACAGCGTTTGTCGAAACTGTTGCCATTCCCGACAGCCTCTGCGGGGCACCTGGGGTTCGAGTACGCCCTAAGATGCCATATATCAATGAGTTAGCTTGACCGGTGGGACGGTGATCCACGCGTCGGACCACCCGACACATCCCGCCCAGGTCTCGCATTCTACAGCTTCCGAGACGGGCAGCAGTGCATCACTTGTGCCAGAGAAGGCCCTATTTCAGGGCCATTTGGGCGATCCTCTCGACCAGTTCGCCGAACCCGATCCCGACGGCGGCAGCAGCCATCGGAACCAGGCTGAGTTCGGTCATGCCCGGGACCGTGTTGGCCTCCAGGCAGAAGGGCTTCCCGGCGGGCGACAGCCGGTAGTCAACACGCCCGTAGCCGCGGCACCCGAGTGCCGCGAACGCCGTGAGCGCGCTCGCCTTGATCTGGTCGGACAGAAGCGCGGGGAGCTCCGCGGGGCATGTGTACTCGCTCATGCCCTTGCCGTACTTGCTCTCGTAGTCGTAGATACCGCTCCTGGGAGTTATCTCCACGACGGGAAGCGCCTCCCCTCCCAGCACCCCGACCGTGAGTTCGCGCCCGGGTATGTACGTCTCGAGGAGGACGTGACGCGAGTATTCCCCCGCCAGCTTGATCGCCGGAAGGAGCCGCTCCTCATCCTCAACGACCGTCAGGCCAACCGTTGAGCCCTGATCGTTAGGCTTGACGACTATTGGGTAGCCGCCCAGTCCGCTGACCGCTCCAGTCGCCGCATCCACGTCGGCGTCGGACGGGAACGTCGGCGAACCTCCACGGGCGTCCGGCGGGAGGGCCCGCTCGAAGGTAACGACCTGCCAGGCGGGAGTCGGCACGTGGACCCTCTGCAGCACCACCTTCGCGGCGCGCTTGTCCATCGCCAGAGCCGATGCAAGCACGCCCGAACCGGTGTACTTCTTGCCCGCCAGCTCGAGCAGCCCCTGCACGGTGCCGTCCTCGCCCGTCCCCCCGTGAAGCATGACGAACACGACGTCGGCGGACTGGACGGCCTCTCCCTGAATGGCTGCTATCGCGCTGCCGGTCTCGTGGCGAATGGCGGGAGGGTCGGGATCGATGGACGCTGCAGCGGCGGCTTCGCGGGCTCCCACGGGCGAATCCCCCTCCGCCGTATCGACCAGAAGCACCTCGTGGCCGTGCTCAACGAGAGCCAGTCCCACGGAGCGCCCGGAGACCAGCGAGACGTCGCGCTCGGCGGACGTGCCGCCGTAGAGAACCGCTATCCGCACGTCAACCTCCTCCTTCGGCCTGCGTCAGCCTCCCAATCACTCGTCCACGCCCCAGAACGGCGGCCACCTCCCCGAGAGCAGGACCGTGAGTCCGACCGGTCAGGGCGGACCGAACGGGCATGAAGAGGTCCTTCCCCTTGACGCCCGCGTCCTTACCGGCGGCCTTCAGAGCCGCCTTGAACGTGCTCGCGTCTATCTCGCCCTCACTCTCCCCAAGCCTCCTGACGAGCGAGGCAAGGAGTTGCTTCGTCTCATCCCGGAACAGCCACTCGCGCGCCTCATCCTCCACTTCGATATCACCGTCGAAGAAGAACGAGATCGCGTCCGGCAGGTCGGAGAGACGAGCCAGACCCTCTCGTGCCAGGTCAACCATCGCCTCGAAGCGGCCGAAGTCAGGCTCGATGAGCCCGCGCGCCTCGGCGAACCGCATGCCGAGCGCCGCGACGTCGGCCAGCGGCTCCTCTCTCAGGTGGTGCGCGTTGACCCAGTCGAGCTTGTCCTCGTCGAAGGCGGCCGGACTCGGGGACACACGCTCGAGTTCGAACTTATCGATGAGCTCCGCGACGGACATCACCTCTTCACTGTCCGGCGGCGACCACCCAAGGAGCGCCAGGTAGTTGAGGAGTCCGCCCGGAAGGTAGCCCAGGTTTCTGAATTCCGCGACCGACGTCGCGCCCCGGCGCTTGGACAGCTTGCTGCGGTCTTTGTCCACGATGAGCGAGACGTGCGCGAACACGGGCAGAACGTAACCCAGCGCCTCGTAGACCAGCACCTGGCGCATCGTGTTCGGCAGATGCTCCTCCGCGCGGATCACGTGGGTTATCTGCATCAGCGCGTCGTCGACCACCACGGCGAAGTTGTAGGTCGGCCTGCCGTCGCTTCGAAGAATGATGAAGTCCCCGAGCATCTCCTTCTTGAACTCGATGTCGCCGCGAACGAGGTCCGAGACGGCGACGTCCCGCGTGGGCGCGCGGAGCCGGACCACGGGCGACCGCCCCTCGTCCTCCAGCTGCTTTCGCGCGGCGGGAGTGAGGTTCCGGCACACGCCGTCATACTGCGGGGCTCTTCCCTGGGCCAGCGCCGTCCTGCGCTTCTCCTCGAGTTCCTCATCGGTGCAGTAGCATCGGAACGCCTTGCCACAGGCTAGCAGGCGCTCGGCGTGTTCGCGGTACAAGTCGAGCCGCTCGGACTGGCGGTAGGGTCCGTGACCCCCATCAACGCCCGGGCCCTCGTCCCACGTGAGGCCCAGCCACGTCAGGTCCTCGAGCACGGCGCGCTCCGACTCCTCGGTCGACCTGGCGCGGTCAGTATCCTCGATGCGCACGATGAACGTGCCCCCCTCGTGCCTGGCGAAGAGCCAGTTGAAGAGCGCCGTCCTGGCCCCGCCGACATGCAGGTGGCCCGTCGGGCTGGGGGCGAATCTCACCCTGATGTTGTTCGACATCGGTCACCTCATCCGCAGCAGGAACTGCCTCCATCGTCGCTCGGACCGCAGCACGCCTCGGCATCGCTCCTGCCCGTGAGCGCCGCCCGCATCAGTGCGGACGCGCACCCCACGCCGCTCTCCACCGCAATGGCGCCGGTGGGGCAGTTGAGGCTGCACGCACCGCACTCCATGCACCGTTCGGCGTGAATAAGCTCAGCGACGTCACCGGTCTGAACGAACACACCATGAGGGCAGACCGTGGTGCACATGCCACAACCCGAGCATCTCGTGTCGTCGTACTCCAGCGTGTTGGTCGCGTACGCGTCGTTCATGGCTGACCTCCCACGGCGCGGGCTACGGAGAGCGCAATGAGGAGCGCGAGGCCGGCTCCGGACATCCACACCATGAGCGGGAAGTAGGTCATGATCTCGCGTTTCACGCCGGTCCTCGACGTGAACGTCGTTGAGCCGGTGAAGTTGAGCGCGAGGAACGACACTACCTGGGGCATTCCCAGCAGATAGACGAGCGGCCACCCCACCCGCGCCCAGAACGGGTCTGCCGCGTGGTCCGCGAACGCGGCCGCGGCGAACGGCAGCGCCGTGACCGCGCCCAGCACCAGCCCCTTGGTGCTGAAGTTGGGGGTCGGGAGCCAGGGCAGCAGTACGGGGAAGAACACCGCCCCCGCGAACAGCGAGACGACGGCCGCCCATACCGCCAGCGGGCCAACGACGAAGTACAGGATGACGGCGGCCACGGCACACGGTAGGAGCACGTGCACGAGTTCGACGGGGACGAGCACCAGCCGGTCCCTGAGACCGAAGTGCACCCTGCGCATGTCCTCCGTCGCACTGCCTGTCCGCATGAACTCGACAAGGTCCAGAGCGCGCACCGGGCCGTACGTCACCGAGAAGCCTGTGCGCTTCCTGACCTCGTGCGCCGCGATGCCCGTGGCGCCCAGCTGGGGAATCACGAGCTCCCGGTGGGCGACGACGTCCGCGAGCTTCACCGACTCGATCCTGCCGACCAGCTCGTCCGTGCCGAAGGTACCCTTTCCCGCCGCGCACCAGACGTTGATGCCCTTCGTGTCCAGTACGAGGATGTACGCATCGGTGCCCTCGAGAGCCGATCTCAGAGCGTCGAAGCTCAGTGTGTAGTTCGCGGTCACATAGACGGGAGCGTCCTCTCCCGGCACGCCCAGGGAGTAGAGACCGGGCTCGACGCGGTGGCCGGCCCTGTTGACGCCCCAGCGGGCCCGCAGGTGGTCGAGGCGGTCGGACGCCGTGATCTCCGAGGTCGTGTGGAAGATCCCCGCGCCAGCCTCGATCCCCGCGCCCGCATCGGAGGCGCCTGCCCCACATCCGCACGCCACGCAGGAGCTCTGGCCGTCTCGCGTCGCGCAACAACCGTCGCTCATGGAGTCAACTCCGCTCACGGTCTCTCCGTCACCACCGCTACCGCCGTGCTGGATATCGCCAGCCCCTCGCCCTCGGGGCCCGTGCCTTCGGTGGTGGTGGCCTTGACCGAGACACTCTCGATGTCGAGTCCGAGGGCCAGGGCGAGCGAACGCCTCATCTCGAGCACGTGTGGTGCGAGCTTCGGCGCCTCCGCCACGACGGTCACATCGACGTTGACGACCCGGCATCGCTTCTCGCGCACGATCTCGACGACCTTCCCGAGAAGCAGCAGGCTTGAGATGTCCTTGTACTCGGGGTCGCCGGGCGGGAAATGAACGCCGATGTCGCCCTCGGCGACCGCGCCCAGAAGCGCGTCGCAGATGGCGTGCGTGGCGACGTCCGCGTCGGAGTGACCGTCCAAGCCCTTCGCGAACGGGATGGTGACACCGCAGAGCACCAGGTCCCTGCCCTCGACCAGGCGGTGCGTGTCGCTTCCCGTTCCGGCGCGGTAGCCAGGTCCCAGGCCCCGTCGGCAGTTGGCGACGACCGAGGCGAGCTCAAGGTCGACGGGCGTTGTTATCTTGAAGTTGCCGGGCTCGCCCGGGACGACGGCCACGGATCTGCCAGTGAGCTCGACCGCACGGGCATCGTCAGTCACGTCAGCTCCCTCGAGCTCCCGGTAGGCCTGCTCGATGATCTCTCTCCTGAACCCCTGCGGGGTCTGAGCCAGACCGAGCGCGCTTCTATCGAGCGTCTCCGTCACCGCATCGTCGCGTACGAGCTTCACGGTGTCCGGCACGGAGATGACGGGCACGGCGGCACCGTGCTCGCGCGCCGCGGCGATCACGCGCTCCGTGAGGCCGGGGGACGCGAACGGCCGGGCGGCGTCGTGTATCAGCACGATGTCAATGTTGTCCGAGAGAATCTCGAGCCCGCGCGCGACGGAATCCTGCCGCCTCTCGCCTCCGGTGACGGGGATGACGCGCGTGCCCCTGAAGATCAGGTCTGCAGAGGCGCCGGCGGCGCGGAGTATCGTCTTCACCGTGCCGACGAAATCGGGCAGCGTGACTATCGCAACCTCGTCCGAGTGCGGAAGCACGCTCTCGAGCGCGAGGAAGAACATGGGGTCTGGTCCCAGGGGCAGGAACTGCTTGGGGAAGATGGCACCGATGCGCTCCGACGAGCCCGCCGCTACGAGAATCGTACCTACCCCGGCCACCGTCACGCCTCCTTCGTCTGCGCGGGCACCTTCTCCGCGCGCCCGCCCTGCCGCGACCCGAGGAGGACGTCAATGGCCTCGCCAAGTGTGCGGACCTCGACGAACTCGACGCCCTTGGGGCGCTCTTCCTTCGGGAGCGCGTGTCGAGGCAGGACGATGCGCGAGTACCCGAGCCGCGAGGCCTCCTGTGCTCTCTTGCCGGCCTGCGTCACCCGCCGGACCTCCCCGCCAAGTCCTATCTCGCCGAAGACCGCCGTGCGCTCGTCCACGGGCACGTCCCAGTAGCTCGATGCGACGGCCAGGGCGACGCCGAGGTCGGCGGCCGGCTCCTCGACCTTCACACCCCCGGCAACACTGACGAAGATGTCGCGGTTGCCGAGACTTAAGCCCCCCCTGCGTTCGAGCACCGCCAGGATGAGCGGCAGCCTCCGTCTGTCCACGCCCGTGCTCGAGCGCTGGGGCACCGCGTAGTTCGTGAGGCCCGTCAGCGCCTGTATCTCCACCATGAGCGCCCGAGTGCCCTCGACCACGCCGATGACGACCGATCCCGACGTGTTGGGAGGATCTCTGGAGACGAAGAGTCCGGAGGGGTCCGCGACCTCGACCAGGCCGCCGGCGGTCATCTCGAAGACGCCTATCTCGTCCGTCGAGCCGTAGCGGTTCTTCAC
>DAOWCM010000063.1 GCA_030639555.1 Candidatus Eiseniibacteriota bacterium
CGTCGGCGGCGCACTGATGGCCAGCGCGCTCGCGCACCGAATGAGCAGCGCCGTGGAGCAGAGCCGCGAGAGGACACGTGAGCTTCGGAGCCTGGAGGCTCTGGGTAGGGCGATAGTCGATGGGCCGCCTGATACGTCGAAGCTGCCGGAGCTACTCCATGAGCACGTGGGCGAGATGTTCGCGATGTGCACCATCGACGTCCGCCTGTTTCCTCAGCGGGAGCTTCTGCACGAGCCCGACTACATGGACCGGCCGGACGACGTGGTGTGGGAGTGGCTGCAGGCGACGGGCGAGACGCTTGGCTCCCCGGCCCGGCGCGAACTGCCCTGGGGCGTCACGCCCAGAAGCCACGGGCTCGTCCTCGTGCCCATAGTGCACAGTGAGACCGGTGCCACGATCGGCGGTATCTGTCTGCGGAAACGCGTGAATCCGGAAACCGTGTCTGACGTCATCCCGGCGATTCAGTCGGTCGCCGCCCAGATCGCTTCGGCGCTCCACGGGGAGGAGCCATACTGGCTGATGCTGCGTCACCTGAGAGCCGAGGAGGAGCTTGCCGTGGCGGCCGACATGCAGGCGAGCCTCATGCCGTCGAGCGCCCCGCACGTCCCGGGCTGGGAGTTCAAAGCCATCATAGATTCCGCTCGGGAGGCATCGGGGGATTTCATCGACCTCATTCCGCTGTCCGAGGGCCGGTGGGGGATCCTCGTGGCCGACGTGTCGGGCAAGGGTGTGGCCGCGGCGCTCTACATGGCGATGGTGCGCACGCTCATCCGCACCTACGCCTTCGAGCATGAATCCGCGCCTGCGGCCGTCATGTCCGCCGCGAACCGTCGGATTCTCTCGGACACCAACGACGACTCGTTCGTGACGGCCTTCTACGCGGTGCTCGATCCGGCGACGGGAGCGCTTCAGTACTGCAACGCGGGCCACAACCCCCCGTACCTCTTCCGCACGCAGAACGGCGGCACCGTCGCGGAACTGCGGGGCACGGGGATCCCGCTCGGCATGCTGGAGGACGCGGTCTGGGAAGGTGGCGAGGTCACGATGCTTCCGGGCGACCGACTGCTGACCTACACAGACGGCGCGACCGACGCGCAGAACCTCGACGAAGAGCCTTTCGGAGAACGGCGCCTGCTCGAGGTGGCGAAGGCCAACGTCAGGGCCACCCCCATCGAGATGAGAACCGCCGTCTTCGACGATATCAAAAGCTTCGTGGGCGATGCGCCGCAGGAAGACGACATAACACTCATGGTGGTCGCGCGCGACGGGGCGTGACGGCTTCATCGGAGGACATACATGGCACGCATCGAATCGCTGCTCTCGGCGAGGCTCTTTCTGGTACCGCAGGCCGTGGAGGACAGGCTCTTCTTCATGAGCAACCTGTCCGGTCACCTGAGTCTCTACGCGATGGACGTGGGCGGCAGCGTGCCCGAGCCGCTGCTCCCTCCGCACATCGCTCTGCAGAACCCCCATCTTATGAGCGGCGCGTCGTTCGTCGTCTTCCCGTCGCTCGGGCGTATCTTCGTCATGATTGACAGCGACGGCGATGAGATCTACAAGCCGCTGCTCGTGCCCGTTGACGGGGGATTCCCCGAGCCTGCTTTCCCAGGCAGATTCGACGGGGAGGCCGTCCACTGCGTCGACTACGATATCGAGGGTACGCTCGTGTACCTTCTGGCGGAGTCGCAGAGCGAGTCGATGCACACGTCGTACCGCTGCGACCTCGCGACCGGGGAAATCACGAAGCTCGCCGCGAGCGCCTACGGAGCATATCCGGTCGGCGCCAATGACTCACATGACAAGGCGGTCGTCATCGACGCCTACGGGGCTGGTGACCACGTTGTGTACCTCAAGGAGGACGGGTCCGACGACCTCAGGCTGCTCTACGGCGTGCCGCTCGCGGCTCGCGGCGAGGACGACAAGGTGCCGCCGAACAGCATCTCGGACTGCTCGTTCGTTCGCGACGACTCGGGGCTGCTTCTTTTCACCTCGCTTTTCAGCGACACGTACGGCCTGGGGTACATGGACCTCGCGGACCCCGCAAACCCCGTGCCCGTTCCAGTCGAGGGCGCGGTCCACACGGGCGAAGGGGAACTGACCGACCTCAGGCACGTGCGCGATGATCTGTACCTGGTTGGCTACAACATAGACGGTTGCTCGTGGCTGTACGAGGGGCGCTTCGACGAGGATGCCCTGACCATGACGCTGGAACGCGTGCTCGCGGGGAGTGGAGAGCTCTCGGCCGGCGTCCTGGAGTCGTACCGCTACGATCGCGTCGGAGACCGGTACACTCTCTCCTTCTCGACGGCCATCTCTCCGACCCAGATCTACATCATCGAGGGAACGTCCAGGGACCGGATGACGCGCCAGACGCGGGAGCGGGTGCTGGGGATATCGCCCGAGATGTTGTCGGCGGGGGAGGACGCGTCGTTCACGTCGTTCGACGGACTTCGGGTCTCGGCGCGCCTCTACCTGCCGCCCGAGTCGCTGGGGTTAGAGGGACCCCGCCCGCTCGTGTACTACCTGCACGGCGGTCCCCAGGCCCAGGAGCGGCCGGACTTCGCGTGGTTCTCCATGCCGCTCATCCAGTTCCTGGCCATGAGTGGGTTCGCCGTCTTCGTGCCCAACGTGCGCGGCAGCACGGGCTACGGGTTCGACTACATGAGCAGGGTCGTGCGCGACTGGGGAGGTGCTGACAGGCTCGATCACGTGCACGCTATGACGGAAGTGCTCCCGAGCGACGCGCGCCTGGACGTCGGGCGAGCGGGCGTGGTGGGAAGGTCCTACGGCGGGTACATGACCCTGACGATGGCGGCGCGGCATCCGGAGCTCTGGGCGGGGGCGGTCGATATGTTCGGCCCGTACGACCTCATCGGGTTCGCGAGCCGCGTGCCGGAGACCTGGAAGCCCTTCATGGCGTTTCTCATGGGCGATCCCGAGACGGAGAAGGACTTCCTCATCGAGCGCTCGCCCGGCACGTACATCAAGGACATCGCCTGCCCGCTTCTCGTCATACAGGGCAAGAACGACCCGCGCGTGGTCGAGGTGGAGTCGCGCGAACTCGTCGAGGAACTCAAGGGCATGGGCAAAGACGTGAGCTACCTGATGTTCGAGGATGAGGGGCACGATGTTCTCAAGTTCGAGAACCGCGTGACGTGCTACAATGCCATCGCCGACTTCTTCATCAAGCACCTGAAACCGTAGCGGCGCAGTCCGCTCCCCGCGTTGCCGGACGCTTGCCGCGTGAGCGTCCTCTCACTGTGCGGATGACCGCTCACTCAGCCCGGAGGCAGGGCGTGGGACGCAACATCGAGATCAAAGCGCGGGCCGCTGATTTCGCCGGCCAGCGGGCGCGGGCAGAGAAGCTCGCCGGCTCAGGGCCGGAGGTCCTGGCGCAGGAGGACACGTTCTTCAGGGCGAAGCGGGGGAGGCTCAAGCTTCGCCGCTTTGACGAGGACCGGGGCGAGCTCATATACTACGAGCGGGCAAACGCCCGCGGACCCTCCGAGTCGCGCTACATGATCCTGCAGACGCGCGAGGCCGTCACCCTCAGGGACGCCCTCTCGAAAGCGCTGGGCGTTTCAGGAGTGGTCCGAAAGCGACGCGAGGTCTACCATGTGGCGGGGACGCGGGTCCACCTGGACACGGTCGAGGGCCTCGGCGAGTTCATAGAGCTCGAGGCGGTACTGGGGCCCGATGAATCGCAGGAGGACGGCCGCGCACGCGTCCGGGCACTCGTAGAAGCGCTCGGAATATCCGACGGAGATCTCATCGACCGGGCATACATCGACCTGCTGCTCGATCGTCGAACCGAAGAGGACGATCCATGAGTTCCGTTGAGGTGCACGATATGCTCCCGGAAGACGAGTACTTCGTCTCGACGTGCACTCACGAGAACGAGTCGGATGAGATCGATGCCTCGGCGCGCCGGCGCCTGGCCTGGCTGCGCTCTCACGAGCCCGACGGGTTGCGCGTCAAGGTCGCGCTCATGGAAGGCAGGCGCGTGGGTTTCCTGTTCGCAATGCCCATCGACGTCAGCCCCTGGGGGCCGCTGGGTGAAGACCTCCTGGTCTTTCCCTGTCTCTACGTTCTGAACGACGAGCAGAAGCATGGCGCAGGACGGGCTCTCGTCGCCGCCGCGGAGGACGAGGCGCGGGTTCAGGGCCTCCGGGGCGTCGCGACCTTCGGATACTATTGGGAGGACTTCTGGTTCATGCCGGCGCCCTTCTTCGAGAGGCACGGCTACGAGGTCGCCGAGAAGCGGGGGCAGCTGTCGGTGATGTGGAAGCCGCTCGCGCCTGACGCTGTGCCGCCGCGGATGCTCACGCCTGCCTATGAGTTTGAGCCGGTGCCGGGGAAGGTCGTGGTGGACCTCTTCTGGCACACGTTCTGCGAGACCTGCGACATCGAGGCCGCCAGGGTCAAGGAGGTCGCCGCGGAATTCGGCGACCGTGTGGTGCTCAGAGAGTACTGCGGGGACGACCGTGACACCTTGCTCAAGCATCAGATTCCTCGTGCCATCTACGTTCAGGGTAACGAGATCGGATGGGGATATGAAGCGCCCAGGGACGGTATTAGAGACGCCATCCGGGCAGCGCTCGAGCGCGCGGACACCTGAGGGGCATAGGCCCACGATGAACTTCACGTTGAGGACGATGACCGAGCTGGATCTGCCTGCAGTGGCCGAGATCGAGGCCGGTGTCTTCACCGACTGGTACAGGATCTACCGCCGCGAGCCCGAGCCTCTGTCCGAGAGAACGGTGGAGGCTCTTCGCTACGCCATCTCGCTCGATCCCGACGGAAACCTCGTGGCCGTGGCCGATGACGGGGCCATGGTCGGTTTCATTCTTGCGAGGACATGGGGGAAGGTCGGCTGGTTTGGCACGTTCGGCGTGCCCACGCAGTTCCAGGGGCTCGGCATAGGCACGGCGCTCGTCAACCGCGCGGTGGACTACCTCGAGCAGAAGGCCGACATCATCGGCCTCGAGACCATGCCGGAGAGCGGGGCGAACATCGGCCTTTACACGAAGCTCGGGTTCGTCGCCACTTATCCGACCCACATACTGGAGCTGCCGCTCATCCGCGAGGCGGAGAGGTTCAGCAACCCGCGCGTCGAGGAGACCGTCGTCTGGGAGACACTGGGGAGTTCAGGTCTACGCCGGACGCTTCGGGAGATGCGCGAGATCAGCGACTCGATCCTGTCCGGCCTCGACTACTCGGGGGAGGTGGAGGCCATCCATGCTCACGGCTTCGGACGGACGCTTCTTTCACGGGGCGCGGGTGACAGGCTCGACGGCTTCGCGATACTGAGAAGCACTTCCATCAGGCGAGAGAACATATCGGGGCGCGCCTACATTCACGCCCTCGCGGTGAGACCGGGCGCGGACGGCCCGGCCGTCCTCGACGACCTGCTGCGGCAGGTCTGGGCGTCGTGCGTGTCACTGGGATTAGCCCGCGTGGCGGCCGGCTTGAGCGGCCGCTACCAGAGTGCGCTTCTCCTGCTCCTGGAACGCGGCTTCCGCGTGATGCGCGCAGGTATTCGGATGGTCCGCCTGCCTGTTTCGGAGGAGGTCTTCAGCGCGTCCGATGCGATCCATCTGTCGAGGTGGGCGGGGTAGCCGGTCGTCCCCGGAGTAGCTTGCCTGGGACCAGGTGTTTCGCTGGTCGACCCCTAGTCGATCACATGCAGCAGATCTGAAAGCAGGAAGTAGAGCCTGCCGATGAGGAGGGAGATACGCGCCATCAGCGTGTATCCGAAGGACGCCCCGAAGCTGACCATGATGAAGACGATGCCCACCCGCGCCATCCACCCCAGCGCACCCTTGTGAGGTTTCGAGAAGTAGAAATAGAGGACGGTCGTTATCACGCCCACCGTCAGGATCACGTTGTTCAGGCTGACGATGTTCCATCCCGTCACCGGCAGAAGCGTCGCCTGCATCTGGGGCATCACGTAGCCCTGTATGTTCGCCGTGATCCCCAGGCCCGCGCCGATGCCCACCGTGAAGGCGATGGGCCATCTCGACAGCCACGCGGTCTTAGGGAACCAGCGCGACAGCATGATCAGCCCTAGCGCGCCGGGAACCAGCAGGATCCACCTCTCCAGGCCGGTCTCGTCCTGGAAGCCCTGTATGAGCATGGGGTAGACGTCGAAGAACGCGACGTAGATCAGCCAGTAGCCCGCGGACACACCGACGTAGATGTGTTCGGCGAGCTTGTAGACCGGGTTGTCCTTGTACAGGAATGAGAATATCGCGAGGGTCAGAAACCCCGCCAGCCACGTTCCTATGAGCATCGTGGTCGAACCCATTCCGTCTCCGTGCCTGGGACGCCCGGCGTGGACCGGGGCGTCCTGGTTCCCCTAAGCGGCCCGGCGGCCGTGCTTCCTGGTGAAGTAGTGGCCGAGGTTGCCGAGGACGATGAACCCGATGACCAGGAGATGCGCCCACTGCTGAGCCGGCATTCCCCGCGTTCCGAGGCCCGGCTGTCCTATCAGCGTCTCGTACTCGGCCGCGCCCTTCAAGCCCCCCACCAGTCCCTCGATCTGACCCGACTGGAGGTACGGATAGGCGTCGGGCGCCATCACGGCCGTGGTCCCGAACGTCATCTTCTGGTCGAACCGCGCCTGAGTGTAGCGCACCCAGTAGTCGATCACCGCACCGTGCTCGAATCCGAACAGGAGGTCGATGTCATCGTACGAGTGGATGTCCTCCGTTATCGGCATCTCCCGTAGAGGCGTGCCCTGATAGTCGCTGGCGAAGATGTCCTCGATCTCCCTGCCCATCGCGATCATGACCGCGATGTAGCCCGGGCGGTAGCCCAGGTCGACGTAGTCGACGCCGTACTCCTTGTCGTACTCTGCCGCGACCTGCTCGAGCGCCATGTGGCCTAAGGGCAGGCCGATGGCGATATGTCCGAGCATTAGCACCTTGACGTCCTTGGCGAAGGCCTGCCGCAGGACCGCGTGCAGCATGGGCATGAGCTCCGGTGCCGACGTGGCGTCGAAGTCGATCGAGATCATCATGTAGTCGCCAGGCGAGAGCGCTTCGACCGAAGCGTGCGCTCTTACGACGGGTGCCGTGGGCTTGATCTCGCCGCCGGTGCTGACGATGAGGGGGATGGTGACGCACACCGCGAGGACCAGGAAGATGATCCTCCTGTCGATGTTGTTCATCACTTCCCAGAAACCTCTGCGTCCACCTTCTGCCACCGGCCCTCCTTGGGTTTCCTCAGTGCCGGGACGCGCCCCCGTCCTACGACAGATAGCTCCGCTCTATGCCCAACAGGATCCTGAGCGACATCGAGACCGCTCCGAGCGCCGCGCCTATCTGGATGCCGCGCTTGGCCGCGAGCTGCGGGATGTCCATGATCCACTCCTGGGCCACAGGGAAGAACTGTGAGATGGCGGCCCCGATCGGAACCCTGCCCAGCATGACGATGACCGCCGACACCAGTAGCAGTGTCGCGACCGTGTTCCGCGCCCTGAACGCGCGATAGGACGCCGACGCGATGTAGAAAGCCAGGAGCGCGAACATCGTCGCCTGAAGAGGGATGATGCCGTACGTGTAGACGAACATGAACGGCGACTGCATGTGGAACGGGCTGCCGAACTTAACGAATCCGATGATACCGACGACGAGCGTTACGACCAGGCTCAGAAGCAGCGCCAGACTGTGCCATCTGCCCTCGCGGGCTCGAATGATCCTCCGCAGGTGCGCCCTGAACAGGCTGTCGACGCCGAGGAGCATCGCGAAGCCGGAGACGATCGCGAACCACACGAGAAGCCTCTGCTCGAGCTGCCCGAACGGCTCGTGCGGGACGAAGAACGAGACGATGAGGAAGAAGCCCGTGAGGAATGTGATCAGCAGTGGGACCGTGCGCTTCATGGATCAGTGTCTCCGGTGGATGGATCAGTATCTCCGGTGGTTCGAATCGCGGGACCGCTGATCCGCTAGCCGAACCACGAGTACAGAGCGTCGAACGCCCTCGAGAAGAACGAGTTCCCGGCGGGGAAGACCAGCACCCCGATGGTTCCCACGACGAACCCCAGGACGATGACGTAGACGATGGCCATCTTCGTGAGGTCCTGTCCCTTGAGACTCCCGAGCATGACCGGCTCGCGCGAGAGGTAGCTGGATGCCGCGAAGAGCTCCTCTCCGATGAGCGTGTAGTCGCACGCGGCGACGAAGAACGGCAGCTGGGAAGTCTCCTTTGTGCCCGCTATCTGGATGGCCCCGATGGCGTGGCCGGTCTCCGCGAGAATGAGTGACTCGGCGTAGAACGTGCCCAGCAGGAACACCGCCTCGGGCCGCTCCCGCACCATGATCCCATCGACGCCGGCCGTGTAGCCGAACTGGTCGTACGTCAGGTAGGCAACGCTGCCGGGGTCGTAGGCGTCAAGCTGACCCACCTCGGCGTAGGCGGTTCTCACGATCTCCTGGGCCGTCGTCATCACGATCGGGTCGGCCACCGGCACCAGGAGACGCGTGCCGTGAGTCGCGACACGCTTCGCCACGTGTCCGAGGATCGTGAGCGCAGCCAGCGTCCCCACTTCGCTCACGGTCTCGATGCCCGGCACGAAGAGCACGGGTCGGCCCATCTCCGTGGCTCGTCCCACGGCGTCGTCGACGGCTTCCAGTCCCGGGATCTTCCGGATGAAGAGCTCGGCCCCGCCCCTGGCTCTCTGGACGAAGAAGAGCACTGCAACGCAGAAGAACAGCGTGACGATGAGCACGGAGAAGCGCCCCCGGGCGAACCACTGCGCACTTGCCACCGCCGGGCCGCTTGGCTCGGAGTCGGCGAAACCGGACGGTGAGACGGAGCGCACGACGTACTGATAGGTTGTGCCGTCCTCGGCGGATTCATCGTCGAACTCGCGGTCGGCAGCCGGCACGTCACCGATCAGCGCCAGAGTCTCTCCCGGGGCGTACCTGAAGATCTCGAAGCCCGTGATGAACTCGGTTGCAGGAGTGTCCTCTGGAACCTCCCACGTCACACTGATAAGGCCGCCGCCGTCCTCGGGGACGTCCGCCGCCTGGACGCCGCAGACCGCGGGAGGTAGCACCGGTACCATCGCAACGTCCGCTGGTGAGGAAAGTATCTCGGACGTGGCGAGGGACCGGGGTCGGGCAAACGAATCCCCGCCCGTGAGGGCGGGGATCGTCAGCAACACGGCGAACACTATCAGGAGGCCGAAGCGCGTGCGGTCAGCTGTTTCCGGACGTGTCACGTCGCTTCGTGCCTCCTTTGGTCCTACATGCTCCGGAGAGTCTTCTCCAGGGCCTCGAGGGCCTCGTCGATCTCGGCGCCGCTGATGTTGAGCGGCGGGCGGAAGCGGACGGTGGTTGCGCCGCACGGCAGCGCGAAGGTCCCGTTTTCGCGGAGCTTCGGAAGGAGCTCGCTTCTCATCTCCGTCGTCGGAAGGTCGAACGCGCACATCAGGCCGCGGCCGCGTACATTGGTCATCTTGCCGCCGGATGTGTCGGCGATGACCTTGAGGCCCGAGACGAGACGCTTTCCGGCCGACGCCGCGTTCTCCACTAGCTTCTCCTCGTTGATGATCTCGAGGTATCGCTGGCATCTGACCATGTCGATCAGGTTGCCGCCCCACGTCGAGTTGATCCTGGATGAGAGCTCGAACACGTTGTCCTTGGCCTCGCGGACGCGCTCGGAGACCATGATGCCGCAGACCTGCGTCTTCTTGCCGAAGCACGCGATGTCGGGGGCCATGCCCATCTGCTGGAACGTCCACATCGTTCCTGTGAGCCCCAGGCCCGTCTGGACCTCGTCGAAGATCAGCATGACGTCCCTCTCGTCCGCTATCTTTCTGAGCATC
>DAOWCM010000330.1 GCA_030639555.1 Candidatus Eiseniibacteriota bacterium
ATCGTGGAGATGTGTGTCTTCATGGCCGACGAGAAACTGTAGTGCGAGCACCCACCGCCGCCGAAGAGTGCCAACCCCGCACCGATCAGAAGCGCACCGGCGCGCAGCGCAGTAACCGGGAGCACACCTGCAACCTCTCCAGGAACTGCTCGTGCGCGCGCGCGAGGAACAGTGCGCACTATCATGGCTCCCTCCAGGACAGGCGTTTGCGCAGGGTGTTCCTGCTTATCCCCAGGAGCTTGGCGGCCTTCACCTGATTGCCGCCGGTCAGCTCGAGCGCCTCGTGCGCCAGGACCGTCTCCACCTCGGCCACGATCCCGTCACCGATGCCCTCCTCCCCGGCTTCCGAACGCCTCCTCAGCTGAACCCGGACGCAACGCGCTATCTCCCCCTGAGCGGCCGCGGCATTGAGGTCGGCGAGCTCTTCGTCGCCGGACATCTCGAAGTCTTCCGGCGCCAGAACCCCGGTCCTGTTCAACGCGACCGCGTGGTGAATGGCCTGCTCCAGCTCGCGCACGTTGCCCGGCCAGGCGTAATTCTCGAGCATCTCGAACGCGGCGGGCGTCACGCCGCTGATGTCCTTCTGCATCTTCGTTCTCGTCCGCTCGAGGAAGTGCTCGGCCAGCACAGTGATGTCGGCCCTCCGTTCCCTGAGGGGCGGGATGTAGACGGAGATGACCTTCAGTCGATAGAAGAGGTCAACCCTGAACTGGTCCTCCTTCATGCGGTTGACCAGGCTCCGTCCCGTCGCGGCTATGACCCTGACGTCGATCTTCGACTTGGCCCGGGTGCCGGGACGCTCGTAGAACCCGTCCTCCATGACAGTGAGTATTCTGCCCTGCACCGCAAGACTGGTCTCGCTTATCTCGTCGAGGAAGATGGTGCCGTCCCGCGCCAGCTCGAACCGCCCCGTCGTCTCCTGGCCCCCCACGACACGACCGCCAAAGAGCTCGGTCTCCAGCAGGTCCCCGGGCAGCGCTGCGCAGTTCACGGCGACGAAGGGTCGCTCACGCCGGTTGCTGTTGTAGTGGATGGCCCTGGCTATCAGCTCCTTGCCGGTTCCCGACTCCCCATGGACCAGGACCGGAGCATCGGTGGCCGCGACCTGCCCGATCAGCTTGTGTATCTCGACCATCTCCGGCGTCCTGCCGATGATGGCCCCGAGATCGGCGACGTCTCCCGGCCCCGGTGAACCCACGGTGCGTATCATGCCGCCGTCGGCAGAGAGAGCGCGCCTCACGGCGTCCTCCAACCCGGACGGAAGCGTCTCGCGGGGCAGGTAGTCGTAGGCCCCCTCGCGCATCGATTCTATGGCGCCCTGGCTGCTGGTCCGTCGTGCCACTACGACGACGGGCACTCGCCCCCCCACTCTCTTGACCTCACGCAGCACGTCGACCGCGTCGGCCCCCTCGAGACCGTGTTCCGCGACCACGAGGTCCGGCGCGCCGTCGCTCAGAGCCTTCAGCATCTCGCGCGGCGAGGTCCAGACGGCGATGTCGTACGCCAGAGTGGACAGCACGTTCACGAGTTCGTCGGCTGACGACTCGTCGGTGTCGAGAATCCAGACCTTCTTCACAGTCTGCCTCCCGCCTGGCAGCGCGGACGCGCGGCCAGCGTGTCTGGAAACGGCAGTGCCTACGAACGGAACCAGTCGACCGTGAGCGCCAACCCCTCGTCGAGCGAAACCCCCGAGACGAGACCCAGTGCGCCCTCTGCCTTCGAGATGTCCGCGAACGAGTGCTTGACGTCCCCGGCCCGCGTGTCCGTGTGGTGAGCGATGAGCGAAGTGCCGATGATTCCCTGCAGCTTGGCCAGGAGTTCGTTGACGGTGGACGTACGGCCGCACGCGGTGTTGAAGACCCCGCCGGCGACACCGGTGGCGGACAGCGCGAGCACGTTGGCATCGACGACGTTCGCCACGTATGTGAAGTCCCTCGACTGCTCGCCGTCGCCGTAGATGACCGGCGGCGTTCCCTCCAGCAGGGCCTTCACGAAGAGGGGCACGACGGCGGCGTATTGCGAGCTCGGGTCCTGCCTGGGTCCGAACACGTTGAAGTAGCGGAGAGACACGCACTCCAGACCATACAGGGAGGAGAACACGCGGCAGTAGTTCTCTCCAGCGAGCTTGCTCGCGGCGTACGGCGATTCGGGTGACGGAGCCATGCGTTCACGCTTCGGCAGCTCGGGGCTGTCCCCGTAAACCGACGAGGACGAGGCATAGACGAGCCGCCGCACTCCGCTGTCCCTGCTCGCAACCAGCAGGTTGAGCGTTCCCGTCACGTTCACCTCGTTGCTGGAAACGGGGTCAGCGACCGAGCGCGGCACCGAGGCAAGCGCGGCCTCGTGGAAGACGACCTCGACTCCCTTGACGGCCCGCTCAACGACGGGCACGTCGCGGATATCTCCTTCCAGAATATCGACGCCATCCTCGACCGAAGATAAATTCTCACGCCTCCCCGTGGAGAAGTTGTCCAGGACCCTCACTTTGTGGCCGAGACTAACAAGCCTCTCGACGATGTGCGATCCTATGAACCCCGCCCCACCCGTAACCAACATGACTGACATCGAACGCTCCAATCGGCAGAGGCCGCTAGAGTTTCAGAATGTGATTTCCGGCGAAGCCCTTCAGTGCATTGCGCGTGTCGACTATGGGCGTGCCCGCATCGACCACGGCCTGGTAGTCGACGGCCGAATGCGCCGTCGTGATGACGATGCAGTCAACGTCGCAGAGCAGCTCCGGCGTCAGCTCCTGGCTGGTCAACGAAAAGCCGCCCTGGTGCAGAGTCGAAACGAAGGCGTCGGAATACGACAGGACGGCCCCCTTCTCTCGCAGGAGCTTCATTATGTCGAGCGACGGGGCTTCCCGGACATCGTCGATGTCCTCCTTGTACGCCACCCCCAGGAGCAGGACCTTCGAGCCCTTGACCGGCTTCCCGTTCTCATTCAGGCTGTCGACGATCTTGGAGACGACGTGGTACGGCATACTGCCATTGATGACG
>DAOWCM010000326.1 GCA_030639555.1 Candidatus Eiseniibacteriota bacterium
AGGGACTACGGCAGGTTCACGATCCACGACGTGAAGGAACTCGGGTGGCTGAATTTCGAGCACGCGTTCGCAAAGTCGAGCAACGTCTGTTTCGCCGAGGTGGCCGACGGAGTAGGGGCCATACCGCTCTACTCGTTCGCAAGGGACTTCGGGTTCGGCTGCCTGACGGGCATCTCTCTGCCCGGCGAGGTTCGCGGCACGCTGCACGAGCCGGGTAAGTGGTCCGCGAGATCGGTGCCGACCGTTGGGATCGGCCAGGAAGTGGCCGTGACGGCCCTGCAGCTGGTGGGGGCGTACAGCACCATCGCGAACGGTGGCTATCTGATGGAGCCCAAGATCATCAAGTCGATTCTCGCTGACGACGGGCGGGTGACCGAGGAAGCGCGGTGGAGCGTGGTGCGTCAGGTCGTCGAGCCGGAGGCGGCCGCGGCTCTCAAGAGACTCCTGGCGTGCGCCACGGAATACGGTACGGGAAGAAACGCGCGGGTCGCAGAGCTTGCCGTGTCGGGCAAGACGGGCACGGCCCAGAAGGTGGCCGTGGGTTCTGGACGCTACGACCCCGGGGCGTGGATCGCCTCGTTCGCTGGAATGGCCCCGGCCGACGATCCCCAGCTGGTCTGTCTGGTCGTGATCGACGAGCCGGACGGCCGCGGGCTCGGAGGGGAGGTCGCGGCGCCGGTCTTTGCCAGGATCATGGAGCGGATCATCAGAGGACCTGGTTACGAGTATCTGCTGCGCGACCGCGGCGACTACGTGGAATCCCAGCGGGAGCCGGGGCGCCTCGACAGGACACTGTCGGCCCGTGCGGTGCCCGCGGTGGACCCGGGTGGTGAGGCGCGGCAGTGGGACGCGACTCCGGCCTCGCACGACCCCTCCAACGAGCGCTCCGGCGTCTCGGCGGGCGAGTTCCTGGCGTCCGCCCGTGGCGGTGGAATCCGAACGGGGCGAGGAGGCATCGTGGTAGTTCCGGCCGTTCCCGCGGAAGAGGTCGAGGTCCCGGACTTCCGGGGCATGAGCGTCAGGCTGGCGAGGCAGACGGCCGCCTCGCTCGGACTCACGCTCACATTCCGCGGCAACGGCAGGGTGATAGAGCAGTCCCCTCGATCCGGACGCGTCGTCCGGTCGGGACACCGTGTTGAAGTGCGTTGCTGTCCGTAGGGTGGTGGGAGACACAGCAGTGATGACGACGGAAAGACACACGTCCAGAGCTGACGGAAGACCGGCTGCCGGCGTCTCCGGTGTGTCTGGCGTCTCCGGTGGTGCGGGAGCCGCCAGGGCACTCGGTGAGCTCCTCGCGCCGCTCGGCCTGCACTTGAGCAGCGAGGAAGCCGCTCTCGTCATCGACTCCGTCGAGTACGCCTCGCGCAGGGTGGAGGAAGGTTCGCTGTTCGTGGCGGTTCGTGGTCTCACGACGGACGGCCATCTCTACGTGGCCGAGGCGGCGCGTCGCGGCGCCGTCGCCGCGCTCGTCGAGGAACCGACCGGCGCCCGCGGTATCCGGGAGGTCACTGTCAGCGACACGCGGTCTGCCTTAGGCGCGGTCGCACACGAGTTCTACCGCCGTCCATCCGAGCAGCGCCAGACGCACGCCATCACCGGCACCAACGGCAAGACCACGACGTCGTACCTCCTCGACTCGATCCTGAGGGAGACGGGTCTCACGACCGGAGTGGTCGGGACTCTTGGATACAGAGTGGGCGACCGGGTGGTCGAGGGCGGCATGACCAGCCCGGAGTCGCTCGATCTTGCGAGGCTCCTGGCTTCCATGGTGGACGAGGGCGTTGGAGCCGTGACGATAGAGGTCAGCTCGCACGCGCTGACGCTCAAGCGAAGCGCGGGTGCGAGGTTCGACACTGCGACCTTCACGAACCTCTCCAGAGACCACCTCGACTTCCACGGCACCCTCGCCGAGTATGCGGCGGCCAAGAAGCTCCTCTTCGGGCAGCTGGCGGGCGCCGGTGGGAAGCAGGGGGCGACGGCGGTCATCAACACGGACGACGAGTACGGGAGAGAACTCGCCTCCTACGTCAAGTCCACCGGGAATCTCAGACTCGTCACGTTCGGGCGCTCCGGCGCCGATGTCTTCGTGCTTGAGGCTTCCAGCACACCGACCGGAACGCGGGCCAAGTTCGAGACGCCCGCGGGCAGCCTCAGCACGGATCTGAAACTGATCTCGGAGTTCAACGTGATGAACGCGCTCGCGGCCACCGCGATCGCAGTATCGCAGGGCGTCCCGCTCGAAGCGATCGGCGCGGGGCTCACTCGGGTGCGGAACGTAGAGGGCAGGCTCGAGACGGTCGATGCGGGCCAGGACTTCACCATCGTTGTCGACTACGCGCACACCCCCGACGCGCTCGAAGAGACGATAGCGGCCGTCGCGAAGCTGGCGTCCGGCAGGCTCATTACCGTCTTCGGGTGCGGAGGCGACCGCGACAGGGGAAAGCGCGCGATCATGGGCGAGATCGCCATGAGGGGTTCCGATGTCGTCGTCGTGACGTCGGACAACCCGCGGACGGAGGACCCGGACGCGATCATCGCCGAGATCGTCGCGGGGATCGGGTCGGGGCGCGGGGACATGGAGCTCGCCGTCATTGAGAATCGACGCGAGGCCATCCGCCACGCCATCGGCGTGGCCAGGACCGGTGACCTCGTTCTGATAGCGGGGAAGGGCCACGAGGACTACCAGATAGTGGGTACTACCAGGTCCCATTTCGACGACCGCGAGGAGGCCCGAGCGGCCGTCGTCGGGGAGTCGGACAGAGGAAGAGATGGAGAAGGTGCGGCTGACTGACATGGCGCAGGCGTTGAACTCTCACGCGAAGGGGACGGCCGGGGTCGAGGTGGTCGGCGTTTCGACCGACTCGAGAACGGTGCGACCCGGTGACCTCTTCTTCGCGATACGCGGTGACAACTTCGACGGACATGAGTACGTGGAAGACGCGTTCGCGAAGGGCGCCTGCGCCGCCGTGGTGTCGGATGACGCGGCGCGCTCCGGGCACACTCTGGTCGTGGACGACACCGTC
>DAOWCM010000289.1 GCA_030639555.1 Candidatus Eiseniibacteriota bacterium
ATGACGACGCGTCCGTCGAGAAACCCCTGAAGCTCGGTGTGCGTCAAAGCCCTGCCTCCTCGACGATACGCGGCGTGATCTTTTCCCACATGACCGGCATCAGATGGACACCCGAAACTCCGTCGATGTCGCGCAGCTCCCGGATGAGCTCACAGGCGAGGCGGACGCCCTCTTCCGCGGGATCCTCCGCGCCTTCCAGACGCCGGATGGTATCGTCCGGGATCATCATTCCGGCGACCTCGTCCTTCATGTACTCGAGCGCCCGAGCCGACCGCGTGGGCAGAACACCCGGGAGGATCTTGACCTTCGTGTGCAGGCCGAGGTCGCGCACCCCGTCCATCCACCGCCGGAACCGCGGGACGTCGAAGACGGCCTGCGTCTGGATGAAGTCGACGCCAGCCGCGACCTTCTTGGCGATCCTGATGAGCCGAAGCCCCATGTGCTCCGCGAACGGGTTCGCGGCCCCGCCGAGCAGCACGTCCGGGGGCCTCTTGAGCTCGTCGCCGTTCATCAGGTGACCGTCACGCATGCCGCGCGCCACCGAGATGAGCTGGACCGAGTCTAGATCGAACACCGGCCTTGCGTCGGGCTGGTTTCCCATCGCCATGTGGTCGCCGGTCAAGAGCAGCAGGCTCCTGACACCCAGCGCGGATGCGCCGAGGATGTCGCTCTGAAGCGCAATGCGGTTCCTGTCGCGGCACGTCATCTGGACGACGGGGTCGAGCCCCTCGTCCAGGAGCAGCTTCGCCGCGGCGATGGACGACTGCCGGACGATGCCGGTCTGGTTGTCGGTGACGTTAACCGCGTCCACGCCCCGGAAGTGTTCCGCCTTCTTCCGGACGAGGTCTGGAGACGCACCGAGCGCCGGTCCCAGTTCACCGGTGACGATGAAGCGTCCGCTGTCGATGGCGTTTCTGAGAGTCCGTTCCAACGGATGGGTCTCCTACGGTTCGCGCTCTTGCCGGGCGCGTGCGGCGCTACGGTTCGCGCTCTTGCCGGGCGCGCTTCGCAACGTCGAGATCGAGCCTTCGTATGATCCGCCCCACGCGCCACGTGGGGGCCTCTTCGCGCCCGCGGAACACGTTGAGCCAAGTGGACGTGTGCTCGAGGTCCCAGCGGTGCGCCGCGAGCATCTCGGTCAGCATCGGGACGCGACCGAGCAATCGCGACCTGGCGTAGATGGCGTACCAGATGCAGCGCTTCTCAGGGAAGACCTCGCAGTACCCCCCGGGCCGCGTGCCACCGCAGGCTCCGTTACGGAGGCGCTTGGGACAGCGCTGCGAGCAGATGAAAGCGGTGTGGCTGAGAACACAGTCGCCACACCGCTGACATCTGAACAACGGTATCTTTATGAGATTCTCGAGCAGCAGCCCGAAGCCGGAGACGCAACGCTCCAGCAGCGGCCTCGCGGAGAGGAAGCCGTCAAGCCGACTGCTGAATCTGGAGGTCTCGCGTTCGCTCATGCGCCCAGCGTCCGAGTTCCGGTCAGGCTCCCCAACGGTCACTGTCTACTCGACGTCAATTCCCAGCTTCTCGAGCTCCTCCTTCGACATCTCGTAGCAGTGCTCAGGTCTTGGGAAGTCCTTCGACTTCACGTCCTCGATGTACTGACGGAAGGCTCCATCGAGTATCTCCGTCAGGTCGACGTATTTCCGGACGAACTTCGGATGGAACGCCGCGAAGTACCCGATCATATCGTGCACGATCACGAGCTGTCCGTCGGCGTCGGGACCGGCGCCCAGACTCATGCAGATGACATCGACCGCCTCGTGGATGAGCGTCATCGTCTCGGGCGGCACGCACTCGACCAGCATGCCCCACACTCCGGCCTCCTGGAGAGCGATGGCATCCTCGACGAGCTTCTTGGCCGCGTCGGCGGTCTTGCCCTGCACCCGGTATCCTCCGAGCGCGGGCGCGGACTGCGGCGTCAGGCCGATGTGTCCCATGACGGGCAGTCCCGCCTTGACCATCGCCTCGACGGTGTCCGCCACCCTGGCGCCGCCCTCGAGCTTGATCGCATCGCAGCCGATCGCCATGAACTTGCCTGCATTCTCGATCGCCTTCTCGTGCGACATCTCGTAGGTCATGTAGGGCATGTCGCCGATGACGAACATGTACTCCCTGCCCCTCAGAACCGCCTCCGTCAGCATGAGCTGCGCCTCGAGCGTCTGAGGCATCGTGGTTGGGTGACCGAGCACGGTCATGGCGCCGGAATCCCCCACGAGCACCATGTCGATGCCGGAGGCGTCCATGATCTGCGCCATCGGGTAGTCGTAGCACGTGAGCCACGTGATGGGCTCGCTCCTGCGCTGCATGCCGCGGAGCTTGCCCAGTGTCATCTTCCTGCGCTTCTTCTCTTCTGGCATCTGGCTACCTCCTGTGGTCCGGCACCCGCGGCCTACCGCGGCTCCCGAGCCGCGAGTGCGAGTCCCATCGACGCACTCCCGGTGCTCCGGGATTACGGCTTCGGAATGGCGAGCCCCTTCGCGCCGATCTTCGACAGCGTCCCCTCCGGGAAGTTCTCCTGCACGATCTCGTGGATGATCGACGCGTACTTGACCTTCTCACGCGCCCATCCGGCAAGGAGGTCGGGGCTGACCCACGGCTTGTAGAGAGCAGCGCCCGTCGCGGCGCACGCAGGCCCCGGCTCGACCTTGAAGTAGACCGGCGCGAGCGTCCGGACGGCCTCCGGAGCATCGTAGAATCTGGTGTAGCCACCGAACGACTCGGTCAACAGTATGTGCATGTCGATAGGTATGCTACAGGCCTGCCTGATGGTCGCATACTCGGGAAGGGTGAGGTCGGCTACCGGATTGAACGTGCCGGCGCCAAGGCTCTCGAGCACCTTCGCTCCCGCCGCGTTCCCGTGTCCCGCGTAGATCGAGACTTTGAAGACCACGTCCTCGGGGATGTCGCCCGCCTTCTTCATCTCGTTCAGAAGCCAGAGCTCGCCCTCCTCAATGGCCAGGAACCCGCGGAAGCCGACGTCGATCAATGCGAGAATCTCATCGATGGCGTGCGAGAGCGAGTCCGAGCCGCGGAAGCGGAGACCCGAGAGACCGCCCTCGGGCGTCACGATCTGGCGACCCGTGTACCACGTGGCTCTTGGGCCCGGCGTAACGATGACCTCGAGCTTCGCCTCGGCGGCCATCTGGGCGAAGTCCTTCCACTCGCTCTTGGTCATGTAGGTGGCGCCCATCACCATCGAGATCATGCGGTGGAGCGGGATGTTGCGCTTGTTCATCTCGTCGATGGCGGCCTCGAGCACGTTCGGACGCTCGATGCCGGAGATCTCCATCCGGTACCAGGCACCGTCCGGGAAACGCTTCTTGCTTGTGGGAAGGTCGCGAGCGTCGGTCCCCGGGACACCGTGCTTCTCCATCAGCTTGCGTGTTGCGGCCAGCGGCATGCGTAGCTCCTTTCCG
>DAOWCM010000181.1 GCA_030639555.1 Candidatus Eiseniibacteriota bacterium
ACGGACCCATCTGCATGATGGTCCAGCTGATCCCGAAGTAGCCCGGAACGACACTGTGGCGAAATCCGTAGGCCATGTGCTGATACGACAACCCCGCGGGCCACGAGGAGTTGCTGAAGTGGATCTCACTTCCCTTGAGAAAGCGGAGTCCCGCGGGATTGTAGTAGATCGTCATCGCGTCGTCGCCCATCCCCGTGAACGCCCCGCCCATTCCCATCTGCCTGGTTCCGCCGTCAACCTCGAGGAACGCCGCAAGGTAGGTCCCCACTCCGTCGGCGACGACGAGCTGAGGAACAGAGAGAAGCATCGCGAGCACGCCCACGATCAACAGGTACCTTCGCAAGTGGGTTCTCCTTTCACCTTCCCCGACCCGCCCCCGCGACTGCCGGCTTTGACCTTCGCCCTGCAGGGGAAACACGCTTGTCTGAGCTGCTCTAGAACTCCACTGTCACTCCGCCGCGATGGACTCCAGAGAAGTAGCCGAAAGCGGCGTAGCTGTAATCGACTCCCAGGCGGCCGAGACCTCCCACGGTCAGCCGGGCTCCGCAGCCCGCCGTAAACGACTCCTCGTCGTAACCCATCTTGTAGCCGGCGCGAAGGAAGTACATGTCATTCAGCACGTATTCAGCACCGACGTTGACCTTTTCGGACGCGTCCGAGGGATGCCTGAACTCCGCCGCAACTTTCACGATCTGTCCAGGCGTCTCGATGACGTTCATTGAGACGCCGAACTTGAACGTGGCTGGCATCGGCACCGGCTCCTCGATGTAGGTCATCTCGGGTCCCATGTTCTGGATCATCAGCCCGATCGTGAGCGAGCGAAAGCCCGTGTTGTAGAGCGTCCCGAAATCGCCCACGAAACCCCGGGCCGAATAGTCCTCCAGCCCGTCAACGCCGAGGGCAGAGAGGTCGCCCAGACCGGAGTGGACCCACTTGAGTGTTCCACCCGCGGCGAACTTGTCCGTGAACTCACGAGCGTACGACACGCCGATGGCGATGTCGCCGGGGTCGAACTCTACCCCCACGCCCCCTGGAGAATCCGCCGTTCTCACCAGCATGGGATCCATCCGAAGCGACGTGATGCTCAGTGCCGCGACGCCACCGATGACAGGGTCCCTCATCGCGAAGGCCGCGAACTGGTGCGAGATGTCCGCCGGCCACGTGCCGTACGCGAAGGCCACCGTCGGTCTCACGATGGACCGGAGACCCGCCGGGTTCCAGTAGATCGACTCCACGCCCTCCGTCGCGGCCACCATCGCCTCACCCATCCCCACACCGCGCGGACCGGCGCCTATCTCGAGAAACTGGCACCCCACGGTACCGACTTTCTCGAACACGTCCGTAGCCAGAGCCTGAGACGTCAGAACAAGAACAACCAGCAGGCCCAGCAGCAGCTTCCTAGTCAATGACCGTCCTCCTTCCACCGGTCGCGGAGCGAACCCCCGCACCGCCGACGGCGGGAGCTTCACACTACTTGATGATGACGAACTTGCCGACCTGCTTTCCAATCGGCGAGTCTACGTGGTAGAGATACACGCCGCTCACTACGATCTGGTTGTTCCTGGAGATCATGTTCCAGCAGGCGTCGCCGCCGTCCGTCTCCGCTTCAGGATAGAGCGTCTGAACAAGCTCGCCGCCCAGCGAGTAGATCCTGACGATTGAGTCCCTCGGGAGATTCTGGAAACAGAGCTTCTCGCCGGTGGGGTCCGCTTCGTCCGGTTCGAGGTTCCACCGCGCCATGTACTCGTGGTTGACGTACGGGTTGGGCACCACCCGGATATCGTCAAGCGAGCCGCGCACGCCGGAGTTAGGAATGACCAGCGTCTTGTTCTGGCTGTACTTCCCGAAGTGGTAACCCTCTGGCGTGCTGTCGTAGGCCGTGACGGAGTACCAGTACGCGAAGCCGTTCTTCACGTGTCTATCCACGAAGCTGTACTCCCCGATGCCTTGGAGGCCGGTGTTGAGCGTGTCGAGCTCCGCTCCACCGTCACCACGGTCGGCGTCGAGAATGAGCTGCCAGTCCTGATCCCTCGGCTGGCTCGACTCCCTCGTCCAGCCTACCGCTTTCCAGACCTGATAACCGTAGAAGTCCCTGACACGAGTGAGCGGGTCCTCCACGTTTTCGGACAAATCGTCCCACTCGATCCTGACGAAGCCGTCACCCGCGGTGATCTCCTGATTCGGAGGAGGCGGAGGCGTATCGGCCACCCAGTGAATCCGCACGCTCTCGGGCTCACCGATGCAATTGGGGACCTCCTGAGTGACACCGTTGTAGATCTGCTGTGCCGTCGCGGCGTTCTGAAGCATGCCGTCCAGCCCGAGGCCCATCACGAAGGCGTACTGGAACGATAGAGTGTCGCCCGGAACGATCTGCGCGAACGGGCCGGCCGACAACATGAAACGCCAGTCGAGCGGGGCGTCCGCGTCCCTGTCGATGTTGACCCGCCACTCCTCCGGCTCGTCTATCAGGCCGTTGTTGTTGTTGTCTATTCCGTCAAGCAGCGGGTAGTCGGCAACGCCCCTGAGGAAGTGGTAGCGCTCCAGGTCGTTTCTGGGATCCTCTCCCGAGCTCGACCAGATCTCGAAGGCGTGTACTCTGAGCCTCACGGGTTCGCTCGGCATGTTCCCCGGCGTCAGCGTGTCCGGGTTGCTGGTGGGGTGCCCGAGGAACATGCAGCCGAAGTAGCCCTTCGCCTCGTTGCCATCCGCCCCGTACGGGTCATCGTACATGTACGCCACCGTGATGTCGAGCGTGTCCAGCTCGGTCGGATCGTTGGGATTAGCATTGATGATGAGCGTGTCGATGAACCCGCCGCGGTCGTCGCTGTAGTACTGGCCCACCCGCTCGGGCCCCGCATCGGCGTCCACCATGAACCCGACGTAGGCCATCCGGATGGTGTCTTGACCGATGTTCACGACGGTGAAGTCAATGCCGACGAAATCATCGGTCTGCTCGCTGGTCCACTGATAGCTCTCCTGGATGATCTTGAGCCCCAGGCTGGTGTGGAAGTCGGACGAGAGCCCGTCGTTGACGTCTTCTTCGTTCGTGTCCTCGTACTCGCAGCGGAACATCTGCTGGGAGATCGCGGCGTAATCCTCGTCCACAAGGCCGTCGCCGTCGTTGTCGATACCGTCGAGCCACTCCTCGTCGAAGTACTCGAAACCGATCTCGACGTGGCCACCGCAGTCATCATCGTCGTCGAGCCAGCGCCCGCTGTTCGCCGCGCCCTCCCACGACTCGTAAATGACCTTGAGCGGATCTTCGATGATGGGGCGGTACTCCCGCTGATACACACCGGCGGTGACCAGCGTGTCCGTCTCGCCCGTCGCTCTGTTGATGACAGAGCCCCCCACCCATAGACCGGCGGCGTAAAGGTAATTGTGCGCGCTGCCGGCCGGCCACTCGGCCGAGGGGGCCGTGAGGTCGTCGATGGCGGAACCGGGCCAATCGCCGAAGTAGCCAAGGTTCGACACGTGAAGCAGAAGCTGCCCGACGTTGTGGTACCAACCATAGTAGCTGATCGAGCGCGACGGAGGCGCCGTTACCTCGCCCTTGTCCTTCCTGTTCGCGGTCTCCATACGGGCGGTCGCCACCCCCGCGACCGAGATCACGAGCGCGGCCACGAGCGTACATACAGCGACCGTAGCTGCAAGGCGCTCCGGCCGTCCTCGTGCACCAGGTGTTCTGTGCGTCATCCTTCTGAAACGAATCATCCACCACCTCCGTACGGGTGCTTCCGCCCATCGCCACTGAGAGACCTGACCTCTCGCATGGCCGGGTTGGTCCGCTTCCAAGCACGCCGCCGGCCTACCAGTCGACGGCAATCCCGACACTTATCCAACGGCCCTCGGTAAAGACCGAAGGATCGTTCAGGGGCTTGAGGCGCTCGCGA
Source organism: Candidatus Eiseniibacteriota bacterium (assembly GCA_030639555.1). Taxonomy (GTDB): domain Bacteria; phylum Joyebacterota; class Joyebacteria; order Joyebacterales; family Joyebacteraceae; genus JALGZG01. The sequence goes on from DAOWCM010000181.1 coordinate 3,894, forward strand.
CCGTCCGGACCGGTCTCCACAAAAGCGCCGCCGAGGTTGCCCGTCATCGTGTAGTACTCGGCCCCGTAGGCTCCGAGTCCACGCAGATTCTTCTTGTCGAACACGTTGTGCGCCTCGAAGAAGAGGCTGAACTCCTGCCCATAGAGCTTGTACTTCTTCGTACCTCTGATGTCGAGATTCTGGTGCGACGGACGGCTTCCAGAGTTCACCGACTCGGGGTCGATCTCCTTCTGCCCGAGAACGCTGGGAGTGTACGGCGTTCCACTGCCGTAGTTGTAGTCGAACGTCACCTCCCAGTTGCCCGGGTCACTGATGAAGATAAACCCCGAGAGCGAGTGCCGCTCGTCCCAGTTGAGGGGAATCTCTTTGAGAGGCTGTCTGGGCAGGCCGATGGCCTCGGCCTGAGCGCCCTGGTTCTCGTCGGACGACACGCCGGTCGCCTGTAGCCACGTGTAGCTGAAGTTGCCCATGAAGAAGTTGGCGAAGCGCTTCGTCAGCTTGAGCTCGACGCCCTTGACGGAAGCGTAGTCCTTGTTGACGTAGGGGTAGACCGACCCCTCCGTCGGACCTCGGGAGTACTCCTCGGTGGCCAGGAGGCCGAAGATATCCTTGTAGAACCCCGTGACGTCCATCGCGAGGTTCTGGGAGAACTGGTGCTCTGCGCCGAACTGATACGACGTGGTCACCTCAGGCTGGAGACCCGAGTAGCCAATGACCCTGTCGGCGGGCGCTGCGTCGATGTCCTCACCCGACGTGTAAAGGGCTGTCAGGTGGGGCATCTGGTAGAATCGGCCGTAATGGAAGTGCAGAGCGTCCCTGTCGGATATGGGGTGGGCGATCCCGAGGCGGGGCGAGAGCACGGCGTTGACCCTCTCGCGCCATATCTGCGTTCGGCCTACGTCAGACGAGGCACCGGGGTCCGACCAGTCCAGCCTGAGACCGGCGCGGACGATCATGCCCT
>DAOWCM010000079.1 GCA_030639555.1 Candidatus Eiseniibacteriota bacterium
AAGTCGGGCGCCACGTCCGAGCCCTCGTTGATGAAGACGCGGACCTTGCCGACCTTATCGCCAACGACCAGGTCCTTCTTCCCGTCGTTGTTCCAGTCGACGACGATCGGGGTCGCTCTCTCGCCGACGTCGATGTCTGTCTTCGAACCCGGGTCGCCGACTTGCAGGACCGTGCCCGAGTCAAACCGGGGCTCGCTGTCCGTGTTGACGTTCGTGTAGAGTCTGAGCTTCCCGTCAGCCTGCCCGACGAGCAGGTCCTTCCGCGAATCGCCATCCCAGTAGACGACGCGCGGAAAGACGCCCAGTCACCCGATGCCCGGAAGCTCGAGGTCGGCGCTGTCGGACTGAACGTAGCTGTAGGCGGAGAACTGCGGGTGGAAGTAGGTTCCGGTGTTCAGGTAGACCCGTATCCTGCCCGCATAGGACCCGCTTCCCTCTCCCACGACGAGGTCCATCAGATCGTCGTCGTCCCACTGGATGAACGAGGGAACCGAGTAGCCGGGCACGCCGATGTCGGCGCCGCCTGCCCCCACCAGCTCCTCGGCACCGAGGGAGAGATCGGCCATCGCGGTCGGCACGCCCACCACAAAGGCAGCGATCACTGCCGCGAGCAGCACTTGTTCTGTCCGGGGTCGCTGCAAAGCGCCTCCTTCCACCCACCTGACAACTCAGGCGAGCGAAGAAACAGCTGGGCTCCGTCGACGGAGCCGGCGAAGCCGTTTCAGCCCCCCTCGGGGACCGTCCCCACGCTAGCGCACGAGAAGAAGCTTGATGGACCTCTCGTAGTCCGCCGCCGCCATACGGCAGTAGTAGACGCCCGAGGCCACGGCCAGGCCGCGTTCGTCCCTGCCGTCCCACGTGACGCTCTTCGCACCAGCGGCCTGCGGGCCGTCAGCGAGCACGCGCACGCGCCTGCCGCTCACGTCGAAGATCTCGATCTTCGCGGTCAGCCCATCCCGCGGGATGTCGTACCTGACGGTGGTCCCGCCGCTGAACGGGTTCGGCGCGTTCTGCCTGAGCGCCAGCGACGTCGGCAGGCCGTCGTCTATGCCGGTCTCGCTCTTGAAGTACTCGATCGACATCCAGGTGCACGCTGGGTTCACCTGCCCGCTGCTGTAGTAGTGGGCGGACCGCCACATGAGCAGCGTGCCCGGGTGCGCGAACGCGTACATGGAACCGTCTGCAATGATCAGTTCCCAGTGCTCGCCCCCGTCAGCACTCACGTTCCACGCGATGTAGTCCGTCTGCACGGTCGTCAGCCGGGCGCTGATGATATTGATGTCCGAATCGTCAATGACCTTGGAGACCGCGGCGTTATTCTCCAGATCGAACCGGCTGTGTCTGTGCTCGATCACGACGAAGCCGCCGTTGTGGTCGGCAACGTAGGCGTAGTCCCCGTCGACCGCCAGTCCGTACGACCATCCGTCCGTCTCGACGTCATCGAACGGATCAGGTGTGGTCGGGTCGGTGATGTCGAATATCTGGAAGCCCCAAAACCCGGTGGTCATGTAGGCGTAGTCGCCAGAGATGACAACGTCGTAGCCGCCGTCCGCGACGGCGCATCCGCCCACGTGGACGGGTGCCGTCGGGTCAGTGATGCTGATGGAGAGAAGACCCGTCCCGACGTCCGCAACGAGCGCGTAGTCACCCGCAATGGCCACTCCCCTGGCATCCCCCGGCACCGTGCTCTCGCCGGCGATGAAGGGAGCGGAAGGAACGCTGACATCGACCACCTGAAGCCCGGCAAGCCTGTCCGCCACGTACACGTAGTCGCCCGCGACAGCGACAGAGTAGGCCGTCCCCGGCGTGTTGCACGTCCCGATGAGGGACGGGTTCGCGGGGTCGGTAATGTCGATCACCTGAAGACCCGACGTGCCGTCCGCGACGTAGGCGAAGTCACCATCTACCACGACGTCGTAGCCGAAGCCCGTCGTGTTGTAGCCGCCGAGCAGAGTTGGGTTCGTTGGATCCCTCACATCCAGGACGGTCAGTCCGGCGCCCCCGTCGGCGAGGTAGGCCTCGTTCCCGGCGACGTCGAGACCGTACACTCGGGAAGACGTATCGTAGACTCCGATGATGGACGGGGCGTCCGGGTCAGACACATCTATCACCTGTACGCCCTCTAGTCTGTCGCCGACATAAACGATGTTGCCCTCGAGAGCGATCCCATATGCGTCGCCGGGCGTGTCCAGCGTCGCCACGATCTCCGGAGGGATCGGCACAGCGATGTCGATCACGTGAAGGCCGCTGCAGGCGTCGGCGACGAACGCGTGGTCCCCTGAGACTGCCACCGCCGTGGCCCAGTCGGGCGTATCGGTTGCTGACAGCGGCCAGGGATCGGTCGGGTCGCTGATGACCATGATGCGCAGGCCGATGGTGGTATCGGCGATGTAGGCATACTCACCCTCGACGCATATCGCGAACGCCAGACTGGGCGTCACGTTTGTGCCCAGGAGCGCGGGGCTCGTGGGATCGGTGACGTCGACCACCTGGAGGTACGAAGTGTTCGGGGGCGGCCAGCCGGTGTTGGAACTGACCACGTATGCCAGGTTGCCCTGGACGTCCACGTCGTTGGCGCCCCCGGCGGTGGGGAACGCCCCCACGCACGTCGGATTCAGCGGGTCGATGATGTCGACGATGACAAGCCCGTTGAGCTTGTCGGTGACGTATAGTACGTTGCCCTCGATGCACAGGCTCGTGGCCTGTCTCCCCACCTCACAGAACGCCACGATGGCGGGCGCCGATGGCACGCTCACGTCAGCCACCTGAACCCCTCCCGACCCATCCGCGATGAACGCGTAGTTCCCGGAGACGGCAACGTCGAGGGCGATTCGGAGTGTGGACGTCGTTCCGACCACGGCGGGAACGGTGGGGTCGCTGATGTCAACGACCGCCAGGCCCGACATGCCGTCCGCAACGAAAATGTAGTCTCCCCAGAGAGCGAGCGCGATCGCCGACCCGTCCGTCAGGCAGCTCCCGACGAGTCCCGGGTTCGTGGGGTCGGTAATGTCCACGATCTGCAGGCCCCCGAGGTCATTCGCGGCGACGTAGACGTAGTCGCCGTCCACGAGGACGGCGTTGGCGGGACCCGGCGTCAGGTAGCTGCCGACGATCTGGGGCTGGCGCATGTGCAGCCGGATCATCCCATCCGTTGTGTCCCAGAGCGCCTTCGTCTCCCCCACATCGCAGTACTCGAGTGACATGAAGTCCTCGACGTACTCGTATGCGCTGGTCTCCGCGGACCACGGCAACAACGCGCAGATGAGCGTCACCGCCAGCAGACCGATGGGACGCGTTCGAGTCCTCACGCGACCTCCCCTTTGTCGGTTAGTGTGAAGCTATGAGATTCAACGTTCATTATACCACAGCCGGCCCGGCCAGTCAAGAATCTGCCCGTGGGGCCGCCGGGACCGTGAATCCTCGAAGAGCAGGTCAGATGGAAACGAGGTGAACACAGCGAGGAAGGAGGCGCAAGGCCGATGTCCGGGAGCGCGAGTCAGCGCATGAGGACCAGCTTGCGCGTGACCACGTCGACGTCACACTCGAGCCTGCACAGGTACACGCCGGAACCGCAGGGGCGTCCGCTCGACGAGACCCCGTCCCACGAGGCGACGTGTCTGCCCGCGGGAAGCCTGGCGTCGATGAGCGCCCGCACCAGGCGGCCGGACGGAGCATAGACGCTCAGGCGCACGTGCCCCTCCGCCGGGGTCGAGAACCACAGAGCCGAGTCCGACTCGAAGGGGTTGGGGCGAGCCGGCTCGAGCCGGGCCACTGCCGCCTCGGGTTCCGGCGACTGCTCTCCGTCGACGCCGGTGACGGCCCCGCTCGCGAGCGCCGAGTAGAACGCGCTGGCGGCGTCGATCTCCTCAAAGACCCTCAGGGATTGACCGGGGTCGGTCCACTCCCCTTCCGTGATGACGAGCGTCTCGAAATCAGCCACCCACTCGACGAGCTCCTGAGCGGACTCCGTCTCCAGTATGCGTGCCCCGTTGAGATAGAAGTAGACCGGTCCGGAGTGCGCGAAGAGGCTGTCACCGACCGTCGCCATGTTGGCCTTGGGCCCGGAAGCCCTCACGGCGATCCAGGAGCTCTCGTCGACCGTCACGATGAACGACGTGTCGATCACGCACTGCCCCTCCTCCGCGTAGAAGGTCTGGTCGATCCGGCCGTTGCAGAGTATGTCGACGCGGCGGAGCGGAGTCTCACACTCGACCCTGACGTGCCCGTCGAGGTACGTGAGGCCCTGAGTGGCGAGGTTGACGCTGTCACCGAGCGCGAAGTTCCGCACCTCCAGGTCGGTGAAGAGAGGGCCGTTGGTGACGAACGTCCGGCCGGCCACCAGGTTCGAGAGCCACGAGTCGTAGCTGAACTCCCCGTCGATCTGGACGTAGACGCGATAGCAGCCCGGGGGCTTGCCGTACGCCGCGCTCATCGTGGCGTCTGTCCCTGCGCACGCCGGCAGCCGGAACCCGCAGTTCAGGATCCTGTACCACATCTGCATCGTCCGCCGGTGGCTGTTGCTGTAGCACGAGAGCAGCTCGTACCCGTCGATCTTGTACTTGATGACGTCGATCGGGAGCTCCCTCGCGAGCATCTTTCCCGAGACCGTCTCGATATCGAAGAAGTCGTCAGTGGTGATGGGGTGGGCGCAGATGATCGCTGCGCCCGGCTGCGCGTGGACCTCGTCGGCGACGTCCATCAGGAGCGGCCACCACGTGGTCGACGGCGGCATGACCAGTGTGCTCAGTCCGAGCAGGCCCGAGTGACCGTAGACGCTGCTCCTGTGCTCCTCTGTCATATAGACGATGCAGTCCGACGTGCTGCACGGGTCCGGGCCACCCGTGAAGAAGTACGCTATGTCAAGGCAGTTGATGACGTTCAGGCCCTCGGCCTGGGCCATGAACAAGACGTCGTCGGGCTCGACCGTGTAGACGCCGCCCGAGTGGTGGGCGTGCGTGTGGCAGTCGCCGGAGTAGAAACCCAGGCCGTTCATGTCGATCCATCTGTCGATGTGGAAGGTGACTGTCGTGTCGCTCGCTACGCACACCGTATCGACGACCGTCCCGTACTCGAACCCCCGCGCCACCGTCACCTCGGTCGGCCCCGAGGGCACGAAGAGAGTCGATTGTCCTCCGGAGTAGAAGTACGACGGCGCGTTACCGTAGGGGGCGTGGTAGAAGCATCCGGCCGCCGGGATCGGATGGACGGGTTGCCCACCGGCGTCCACGACACTGCATCGGGCGGAGAGCTGCTCTTCGGTCTGCCCGTCGAGAATGGTGATGGTCAGAGCGTAGAAGTCGGGTCGTCCGCTGTGTCCGGAAGGAGGAGCGGCGGACTCGGCCGCCCGGGCGGCAGCTGTCGGCGCCAGTGCCAGCGCGACTGCGAGCGCTGCCGATGCCAGCCACGTCATCATCGTGCCTCCGGAGAGCGGGGTGGTGTCACACCACGACCGCGCCCTGCAGCGGTTCACTCCCACCGGCCCCACGCGTCACCTGCGTAGCGTCCATTCCTCTGATGTTCCGGATTCCGTACTCAGTGTATCACAAGTGTCAAGTTCCCATCACGGTGCTGCTCGTACAAGCACTGAGCCCGCCCTCATGGGCAGGCTCAGTGTGCGTGGACTTCCAGTCGCCTCTGCAGCTAGCGACGCGTGAGGAACCTGAACTCCCCCAGGCTCCTCCGCTTCCTGACCATCCGTCTGCTGAAGCTCATTGTGCTCACTCCTTCGAATCCGGTCGCACACTCTCCAACACTCTCCACGCAACCTTTGACCCCCAGATGGGCCAGCGGGTTTAGGGAAATCGAGCCCGGCGTGAGGGGCCGCTCACCTCGACAGATCTCGCTCTACGTGGCAAGAGAAAGCCCGGAGGACTCGCATGTCCTCCGGGCGCACGTCGATGCCCCAAGTGTTATCACAGTGCCTCGGGGAATCACCGAGGCGCTGTCAGCGGCGGTCCCGCATCATCAGGAGCTTCTCGGTCCTCGTCGATCCGTTGACGGCAAGCCGGATGAAGTAGACACCGGCGGCCACGGGCCTACCGGTCTCGTCTGTCCCATCCCAAGTCGCAGTGTGCCGTCCCCGCTCGACGGACCCTCGGACGAGAGTCCTCACGAGCTGCCCGCGCACAGTATGAACCGCGAGGTCCACGCGTCCACCGTCGTTCGGCAGGTCAAAGACAAGTATCGCGGCGCCGTGCGCCGGGTTCGGGAAGGGCGAGTGGAGCGCCAACCGAAAGAGCCCTTCGGTCGTCTCGCTGACGAGCCAGGGGCCGACCACCTCGGTGCCGCCGTCTGCCATCTCTGCCCTGAGTTCGTACCAGAACGTCGTCCCGGGCCAGACCGACCCATCCTCGAAGGCACCCGGGCTTTCGGGCGGCAGCGGCGTCTCGTTCAGCCCTACGAAGGGGCCGCCGGGCCGCGTGGTTCTGAAGACGTCGAGTGAGACGATGCCGCTCTGCGAAGCAAGGACCCATCGCAGCAGGATGCTGCCGGACTCTGTCGTGGCGGCAGTGAGCGATCCTTCCACCGGAGTCACCTGTGTAACGTACTTGATGGTGGCGTAGTCGGCCCTCTGCGAGACCCCCCAGCTGTCACCGGTGATGAACACCTCGCCGGCGGCATTGAGCGCAATGGCACGCGCCTCGTCCCGTCCGGCCCCCGGACCGTCGTAGAGCACCGCCCACTCGGTCACTCCGTACGCATCGAAGCTGACGGTCATGTAGTCTCGCTGCGTGTAGTCGCCGAGCTTCTGGGCGAAGCCGGTGACGTACGTAGACCCATCGTCCGCAAGCGCGAGTCCGCGCAGGACGTCCATATCGGAGGCCGGCGAATCGTGCCGGGCCACCCAGACCTCCGCTCCATCCGGATCGTACTTGATCACTGTGTAGTCGGTGTTGGTCCCGTCCCCCTTGCTGTTCCCAGCCACGTACGCGTATCCGTCGCCGTCTACGACAATCCACCCGGCCGCGTCCGAGTTGTCACCCGGACCGTTGTATCGCGCCACCCAGAGTTCATTCCCGTCGCGGTCGTACCTGACCGTAGCGAAGTCGTTGGACTCCCATGTCTCACCGGTGCGGCTTCGTCCGGTGACGAGCACGTCGCCGCTTGAGTGGATCGCAACGCCGCCGGCAGAGTCCAGCACGTAGCCTGAATTCCCGTATCTGGCCGTCCAGAGCACATCGCCGCCGGCGTCGTACATGATCGTGAAGTAATCGTACTGCGTGTCCACGTACGTGCTCTTGCCGGTGACGCAGACGCGGCCGTCGGGACTCAGGGCGATGGCCTCCGCTGTGTCGTACGAGCCAGCCGGACCGTCGTGGCGCGCAACCCAGAGCTCACTGCCGTCCGTGTCATACTTGATGGTCGCGTAGTCGAACTCCGTGCCGATGCCCTCGCTCTCTCCGGTGACGTAGACGTTCCCCTCACTGTCCAGGACCAGGTCGTTGGGCTCGTCGGTCTCACCGGCCGGTCCGTCGTACCTGGCAACCCACAGCTCGTTGCCGTCGGCATCGTACTTGACCGTGGCGATATCGTAGGCGTTGTTCACACCCCAGCTTACGCCGGTCACGTAGACGTTTCCCTCAGCGTCGACGGCTATGTAGCGCGCGGTGTCCCAGTGATCGCTGGGACCATCGTAGCGCGACGCCCACAGCTGGTTGCCGTCGGCGTCGTACTTCACTGTCATGTAGTTGAAGTCGGCGTACACCGCATCGTATCCGCTCGCGCCGGTCACGCAGATGTTTCCGGAGGCATCGATGGCGATGTCGTGGGCCTCATCCCGGACGTCCCCGGGCCCCTCGTACCTCGCTATCCACTCCTCCATGACCTGGCCGGCAGCCGGTCCGGCAGGAAGGGCCAGTAGCATCAGGATGACGAACGTCTTCGCAAGTCGCATGTTCGAACCTCCTCTCGTCCGCGAGGAGTCCCCCTGATCCCGGACTGTGCGGAGCGGTCGGCCGACCGCTCCGCATCACTTCAAGAGGATCATCTTCGCGGTCAGCGTCTCGCCGCCGGCGTCCAGCCGGTAGAAGTACGCACCCGCGGCGACGGGCTGCCCGCGGTCGTCGCGCCCGTTCCAGCGGACGGCGTGCGGCCCCTCTCCCCTGTGCTCGTGGTCGATGAGCGTTCGCACGACGCGCCCCGACGCACTGTGAACAGTGAGGAGCACAGGCGCACTCCCGGGCAGTTCGTAGTGGATGACCGTGCTGGGTCCGAACGGGTTGGGAGCGTTCGGTCGCAGGGCGAGGCCGGACCGTCTGCTCGGGTCGTCCGACGCCACGACCGTGTCCCCGCACCACAGGTAGCTGGCCGAGAAGTCATCGATCGCCGCCTCAACGAGCGAGCCGCCGAGAAGGTCCGCTACCTGCACGCGCACGCGCACCCGGTCGGTGAGCGCGACGTGCCCGCTCACGAGGATCGTCTTCCTGTGCCAGCCCTCGGGGAGCGGAGCTCTGGGACCCGTGGTGTCGGCGGCTGTCCAGCTGCCGCCGCCGTCGTCGGACAGGTATGTGCTAAAGTAGTCACCGTTCGGGTTGTCACCGTGGTCATTGCGGTACCAGAACGCGAACTCCACCACGGCCTCGGCCCCCGCACTCAGGTCGATGTCCGGTGACGTCAGCC
>DAOWCM010000318.1 GCA_030639555.1 Candidatus Eiseniibacteriota bacterium
GTTCGGGTGGTGCTTGCTGTAGTCGAGAACACGAACCTGCACGCCCTCGAAGGGCGTGAGCTCGCTGACCTCCCCGCTCTCGATGTTGACGGAGTAGAGGAGCCAGTTCTCGTCGCCGCCGGCATCCTGCAGATAGATGATGTGGCTGCTGTCCTGAGCCCAGAAGAAGCGGAACACGCCGCGGTTGTCATCGTGCGTCACTGCGCGGTCGTCGCTCTCCCCTATCGTCTTGACCCAGACGTTGAGCACGTCGTCGACGGGAGCGATATATGACATGAGCTCACCGCTCGGAGATATCCTCGCACGGGCCTTCTCGGGATTGCCGAAGAGGATGGTGCGGGGAATCAACTCCACCTCACCGCCGCCGCACGACGTCAACAAGAGAGCCGCTCCGACGAGAATCACGGCGGCAAGAGCAACCGCCACAGATCCTGCGTGCTTTCTGCTCATCTTTCCTCCCGGCAGTTGAACATGGGTTCGGAGACCGACCGCTCAGGACCTACCGTCCATCCGAGCAGTGATCTCACCCGCTTCAGTTCCGTGGTCGAAGTAGTTCGACAGCCTTTGTCTTAGAAACAGGCGCGCCCTGTGAAGCCTCGACTTCACCGCGGGGATGGAGAGCCCCAGCGCGTCCGCGGTATCGTTCGTCGAGAGACCGTGCACGTCTCGCATGAGGAAGACGATGCGGTTGTCCGGGTCGAGCTCGTTGACGTGCCGCACGAGCACGTCGGAGAGCTCGTTGTTCATCACATCGGCGCGGGGATCGTTCGTCCAGTCGGCCAGGTCCCTGCTGACGTCGCCCTCCTCCAGCTCTACGGGCTGGTCCAGGGAAACGGTCTCCAGTTTCTTCTTGCGGAGCCTCATCAGGCTTTCGTTGTAGGCGATGCGGTAGAGCCACGTTGAGAACCGCGCCTCCTCGCGGAACCCCGGCAGCGCCTTGAACGCCTTGATGAACACCTCCTGAAGGCAGTCCTCGGCGTCTTCCTGGTTCCCGAGCATCTTGAGACACAGCCCGTAGATCTTGGCCTCGTTCCGCTCCACGAGTTCCCCGAACGCATCGGCGTCTCCCGCCTTGGCGCTCCGGACGAGTTCGTTATCGGAAGGGAGCTTCTGGGCCGTCATGTCGGCTCCTGAAGACGTGACCGAGTGAAGGAATGTCCGGCTACCACCAGCGGTCACGGCCGGTGGTCAATACCAGTCTCCGCCGATCGCGCGCGTTCCGAACTCCTCACGTGCGATCTGGGCGACGAGTCGGGGCACCGCCTCCGCGGCGACGTCCGACTCGATCGTGGCTCCCGGACTCTCGCCGAGTTCTATCGCGTAGATGGATATCTCCAGAGGGATGCCGATATTCTTCGAGCCCTCCAGGTGGACGGTCGCGCGATACTCCGTGTCTCCAAAGCCGCCAACTCGAGGAACGAGATCCAGGTCGGACAATCCCAGCTTCCTGAGTTCACCGACGTCGCCTTCGCCGCTTCTAATGCAGTCCACGACCACGACTTTGTGATAGCCCGCCGCGATCTCGAAGAGGTCCATAGCGGTGTCGTACGCCTCAACAATGTCGACATCCGGGTCCGCGAGCATGGTGTACAGACCGCGTGCCACTTCCAGCCCGACGCGCTGGCCCTCGAACCCCTGACTGCCAAGCCCCAGGATGAGAGTTCTCATCGTCCTCCGCCCGTACCTTGTGACACTCCGGCTTGATACCGCCGGTTGGCTACGCCAGAAGTTCTATCTTTCTCTCTACCGTCGCGGCGCGTCTGTACTCCGGCAGCAGCATCGGCGATGAACTCGTCGGCTCGATGCCGGCCGCTTTCAGGGCCGAGTGGTAATCCTTCAGGTGGTCAAGGCCGAGACCGTGGGTGGTCTTCATGCCGGCCGCCCGAGCCGCAGCGGCCGCTCCGGCCCTCCGGCCGAAGACCACGACGTCCAGGAGCGAGTTACCCATCAACCGGTTTCTGCCGTGAATGCCACCGGCCACCTCGCCCGCGGCGTAGAGATTCGCGACCGCCGTCTCGCCCGACGCCTTGATCTCGAGCCCACCGTTCTGATAGTGCTGTGTCGGGTAGACGAGAATCGGCGTCTCGCTCATGTCGATACCGAAACGCATGTACTGACGGTACATCGCGGGAAGGCGGCGTTTGACGGCTCCCTCCCCCTGGGTCGTCTCGATCATCGGGGTGTCCAGCCAGACCGCGCAGTACCCGGAAGGCGTGCTGACGCCGTTCTTGCGGTCCTGGCACTCGCGGATGATGGCGGCCGCCTCGACGTCCCTGGTTTCCAGCTCGTAGATGAACCGGTTGCCTTCGGAGTTGACCAGCTGTCCGCCGAGACCTCTGACCTTCTCGGTCACGAGCTGCCCGAGAAGCTGCTCGGGATAGGCGGCGCCCGTCGGGTGGTACTGGATAGTGTCCATGAAGACGAGGGGCACTCCCACACGATAGCCCAGAACAAGGCCGTCGGCCGTGGCGCCGTAGTGGTTCGTTGTCGGGAAGTCCGCTACGTGCAGCCGACCGGAGCCACCGGTGGCCATGATCACGGTCTTGGCTCTGACCACCTGATACTGATCCGTCTCCATGTTGTAGAGGACCGCTCCCGTGACATCGCCGTCGTCCGTTAGAAGCTCGTAGACGGACGCGTACTCGACCACCGGGATGTGCTGGTTCAGCACCTCGTCTTTGAGGGTCTTCATGATCTCGCCACCGGTGTAGTCCCGCGCGGCGTGCATGCGCTTGCGAGACGTGCCACCACCGTGAATCGACACCATCGTGCCGTCCGGCTCCTTGTCGAACATGACGCCGAGCTTCTCGAGCCAGGCGAGCACGTCCGGGGCATCCGCGACAAGAGCTTCTGCGAGGTCCGGGTCGTTGAAGTACCGCCCGCCGCCCATTACGTCGAGGTAGTGAATGGCCGGCGAGTCGGTGTCCTTGTCAGCGCCCTGAATGCCACCCTGCGCCATGACCGTGTTCGCGTCCCCGAGCCTGAGTTTCGTGACCAGAAGAACGCTCGCGCCCTTCTCCTGAGCGACGAGAGCCGCGGACGCACCCGCACCACCGCCACCGACCACCAGCACGTCCACGTCGTAGTCAATCTGAGAAACGTCGAACTCCTCTGGGTCGAGGCCGCTGTAGGCCTCGAAGA